>JBFGLD010000007.1:0-21824 GCA_041576335.1 Anaerolineae bacterium
AGTCCACATTGAAGTAGCGAATTTGACGCTTATTCATTCAGTGGTTATCATGCGGTTTCTATTTTTGACGATCTGAATAGCAAGATCCTACGGTATGATTTAAAGAAACGGTATGCAACAACCACTGACAGATAAGCCACCTCGGCCTACTTCGCCCTCGGCTTCAGCCATGAATACCTCCAGCTCATCCAACGAATTCTATGGTTTGCGGAATGCGACCAGTTCGTCTACCCTGTCCAACTCAAATCTTTTTCGGATGGTACATGTAGGGCATTATTGGCTAATTGAGGCTACGAAGCGTGACGTTCTCTTGAGGCCTACTTCAACTCACCTGATTGTGATTTTCGTTATTTTGCTGGCCCTGGGCTTGAAGGATGTTAACCTGCTTCAACCGCGTGCAAACACAATTCTTCCTCTCAAGCAGATTATTGATACTCGACTTGAGGTGCCCAGCCCGCAAGAGGAAGGTGAGCTGCTCACCCTGCCGACGAACCTAAACAATTTTATTAATGGCGTATTGAGTCGGGCAGCAGTGCCACGCACGACAACCCTCCAGACTACGGAGGGAAACTTACCGGCAGTAGCCGCAGAGACCATTTCAACATATGTTGTCGAACCGGGCGATACTATTTTTGGTATTGCTGCAAATTTCGGTTTGGCCCCCGAGACAATTCTGTGGTCTAATCCCGACTTCGAAAACAACCCGGACCTCCTCCAAGTTGGACAGGAGTTAATGATTTTGCCGGTCGACGGCGTTTATCATCAAGTTGGGTCTAGCGATACGATCGAGGGTATCGCCGCAACCTTCAGAGCCGATCCTGCTGCGCTTATCGACCATCCACTCAACGGTTTAGATCCGGACAATTTGACACTTCAACCCGGGCAATGGGTGATTGTACCGGGCGGCACGAAACCATTTGTGCCCCGGACCGTAACCGCTTACACGGGCCCAGTTCCGGAAGATGCGACATCAGGAACGGGGAGTTTTAGCTGGCCGGCCAGCGGCCCCATCTACCAGGGTTATTGGAGTGCTCATCCCGGACTTGATATAGCTGCCTGGCTAGGCGCGCCCGTCAGCGCGGCCGACTCCGGCTATGTGATTGCGGCCGGCTGGGATAATACAGGCTTTGGCTATAACGTCGTCATCGACCACGGCAATGGTTTCCAAACGCTATATGCTCACTTACAAGCTTATTACGTAGACGTAGGCGATAACGTTGTCCAAGGTGCGCAAATTGGGGAAATGGGCACCAGTGGCAATTCGACCGGGCCTCACCTGCATTTTGAGGTAAGGCAGGGAACGGTTCAACGCAATCCCAACGGTTTTTTACCGTAACACCGGCCCTCCGCCAGAACAAAAAGCCGCTCGTGAATGAGCGGCTTTTATGCTGTTAGGCTCAAGCTGCGGCCATACCGGTCAGATGGCCAAAGCCGGTATGGACAAACTTGCCCTGTTTTTTTCCTGAAACCGTGGCCGTCAGCTGCCAACCTTTCTAAAAGCCGGGCCGTGGCCGACCCGGTAATTATTACCCTGCCAGTTCGCGTCCTTTATCAATTATGGCAGTTACGGCTGCTTCACTCCCTGCTTCGGCATAAACTCTTAGCACAGGTTCAGTTCCGGAGGGACGAATGAGTAACCAGCTGTCATCGGCCAGGTGATACTTTACACCGTCGTAATTGTCTACTTTAACGACAGTTTCGTTGACAATCTTATTTGGCACGGCATCAACTAACCGTTTCACCATTTCGTCTTTTGAAATAAAATTTTTCAGGCGAATATCTTCACGGCGGTAAACTGCTGGGCCGACTGTCTTTTGCAGTTCTTGAACCAGTTCGCTTAACGGCGCGTTCGCTTCGGATACAATCTCCATAAGTAGCAGGCCCATCAAAATACCATCCCCTTCGGGGATATGTCCTTTAATGCTGATGCCACCCGACTCTTCGCCACCCAATAAGATATTATTGTTAAGCATTAGATCCGCAATCATGTCGAAGCCGACCGGCGTCTCGTGAACTGTCAGGCCATATTTTTTGGCCAGGCGATTAAGCATGAACGTACTGCTAATGGTTTTGGCAATATCTCCGCTGAGATCTCGTTTTTCCACAAGATAACGTACCGACAGAGCCATAATCGTGTGCGGGTCTACAAAGTTGCCCTGTTCATCCACAGCACCTATCCGGTCAGCATCACCATCCGTAGCCACACCCAGGTGCGCGTTTTCGCGCTGAACCGTAGCAACTAACTCCTTCAAGTATTTACCGAGTGGTTCCGGATGGATTCCCCCAAAACCAGGATTCAGCTCATTGTGCAAATCGCAAATTCGCGTCCGCGTACGCGACAAGATTTCACGGAAAACCCCTCGACCAGCCCCATACATGGCATCAGCCACGACTTTAATTTCGGAGTTTGAAATGATATCCATATTTATCAAATTGGTGGTCAGATGTTCGTAATACGGCCAAGCTGGGTCAAACTTCCGGATTAACCCTAAATCTTCGGCCTTTTTATAATCCATCAAATTAGCCCCAATTCGCTCGTGAATAGCAAATAATTTACGCTCAATGGCTCCAATTTGCTGCTTAGATGCAGCACCACCATAGCTCGCTTTTACCTTGAAGCCATTGTAGCGTGGGGGGTTATGGCTGGCAGTGATCATGATCCCGCCTACAACTTTTTTATGAACGATGTTGTAGCTGATGGCCGGGGTCGGCGCATCGGCGCGAGCCAAATGGGAAGTGATACCGTTAGCCGCCATCACCCGGGCAACTTCGGCCGCAAAGCGATCTGAAAGAAAGCGAGTATCAAATCCGATGACAATCTCCAAATTCGTATCTGAGTCGACTGTGTCAAGCCAAAAATCGGCCACGGCCTGGCTCACTAAGCGAAGGTTTTCGAACGTAAACGTCTCGGCAATAACTGCCCGCCATCCATCGGTGCCAAATTTTATAGTCATAATTGATGTCTCCTTGTCGTGTAATGGATTACTCGTCGTCGTGAAGCCAAGATTGATATGTATGCCAGCGCACCTTGAAATAGGGCCGCGTCTCTTCTAGCTCTACAGCCTGAGCAGCAACTGTACCCTCACGAGCCACAAAAGACAAGCCTGCAATTTCCTGCCGAAAAGCAGCTAAGCGTCCTTGGTAAATGGGATAAAACGAATCGACAACCTGATACGGGTCGCACTCGCCCTTGTTGAATACTACGGCGAAGTCAAATATGATCCGGGCCCACAAATCCGGTGGAAAGTAAAAACGGTCCGGAGGTAGGGAGGCCAAAGCTTCGAGTAGGCTAAGATTATCTGCAGTGAGAATAGTCTGCCATAAGGCCCGGTGTTCTATCCAGCCCAATACGAGCGAATCAAGTAATGGCGCCGGATCCTGCTCAGGCGCCGTAACCGACTCAACCACAGATACAAATTGGGTCAGGGTTGATAATGAGTGAAAACTTTTTACATCTCGCCAGTAATTTCGATAATTGTAGACCTGCCGGAGCATTACGCTGATGACATCGTGAAAATGGGTTTTGAATGTGGCCATTATTCTTTTGATTTGGCCTTTTTCATCAAGATGACGAGGCATTTTGACCGGTTCGGCCGAGGTTCGTTTCTCGCCCAGGGCCGACTGAGCGACACGCCAATTGCCCAGAACGGCGTAGGTGGCAAGCCAGGGCGATAGACCGAAGGTGGCCACCTCAGTTTCCCAAATATCTTTGTCTAAGATGGCCGTGGCAAGCTGAGGCGAGAGCGCAAAATCCGGGGCAACTGGATGGCGTACACTGCGTCCCCATAGCGCTCGAAACAGCGGATAGGCCACTAGATCATTCAAAACAGCATGGGGCGATGAAGGTGACCACTGATAACGCGGTAAAACCAAATCTACCTTGTTTTGAAAAATCAAGTGAGCCAGACCTGCAGTCCATTTTGGCGTGACCGAATGCGTATTACTGTCCAAAATTATTATGGCCTTGGCGTCCAGGGCCAGGGCCGCATCTAACAAAGCTGCCACGGCACTGCCGCGCCCCCGTACGCCTTCATACCGTCCGGCCACAACCATTCCGTTGGCCCCATTTGAATACGCCTGGTCGATCACGGCTCGGCGGGTACCCGCCTTGTACCCGGCATCGGCATTGATTAAAACGGTACGCAGGTCAGGGTAATATTGGTGCGCCCCAGCCAGGGCCATTCGGGCCACATAGGCCGCAGTTTTTGGGTTTTTATAGGTGGGCAGGCCAATGACTAAATCGGCTTGCCCAATGCGCTTCAGTTTTAGCTGCGCGCCAGAACGTAAAACGGGATGATACATAAATCAAATATCGAAATAGAAAAGTCTAGATTACCAAGCAAAGATAAGGGTTAAATCGTTGACATTCGTATTAGTTGGTCCTGTAAGAATTAGATCATCTAAGGCAGCAAAGAAATTATAAGCATCATTCCGATTTAAGGAAACAACGGGGTCCAAACTTATGGCTCGCGCTCGGTCAACCGTTGTCCCATCGGCAAAGGCACCGGCCGCATCCGTTGGGCCGTCGCTGCCATCAGTGCCCAAACAGGCAACCAAAACCTTAGGCCAGCCGGCCAGGGCGATGGCTGCTGCCAGAGCCATTTCTTGATTTCTGCCCCCCCGACCGTCCCCTCTAAGAGTCACGGTTGTTTCGCCACCCAGCACAAGACAGGCGGGATGTTCTAAGGGCAGTTCTCCCGTAGCCAATCCTTTAGCCAGACCCGCCACAACTCTACCGACTTCGCGAGCTTCACCTTCAACAAAAGTGGTTAACAATAGAGCTTCGAAGCCGCCGGCACGGGCGGCTTCAACCGCGGCCCGGGCGGCAATGCGGTTACTACCAACGATAGTATTATGGACCCGCCGGAAAATGGGATCACCTGGTTTTGGGGTATCGGGCAACTCGCCGGCATAACCAGCCTTTAATCTCCGAACAACCGGTTCGGGTAATTTTCTTTGGAGTTGATATTGTTCCACGATGGCCCAAGCATCGGCAAAGGTGCTAGGGTCCGGAACCGTGGGGCCGGAGGCGATAATGGCCAGCGGATCGGCCACAACATCAGATAAAATAAGTGCATAAAGGGTCGCCGGCGCAGCCATGCGAGCTAATCCTCCGCCTTTGATTTTAGATAGATGTTTGCGGATGATATTAAACTGATTGATCGTAGCACCTGCGGCTAATAAGCTCTCCGTGGTTGACTGCAAATCAGCCAACGTCAACCCCTCGGCGGGAAGGGTAAGTAAGGCGGAACCGCCGCCGGAGATCAAACACAAAACCGTATCTTCTTCGTTCGCCTCATTCAGCAGGCGATTAATTTCACTTGCAGCTTCCAACCCCGCCTCATCAGGAATGGGATGCCCTGCTTCACTAATTTTTACTTGGAATTGGGGAGGATGCGGTGAGCCCGGCAAAGATCTCGACTTCGCCGCTTCTACTTCGGCTGTGGTGTAGCCATACTTGACAACGACGCGTCCGGAAAAAATTTGATCGCCAAAAATCTCCGAAACCGCCGCGACCATGGGTACCCCCGCCTTGCCGCCGCCGACTACAAATAGCCGCCCTGAGGTACCTTTTATTTGAGTCACAATATCGGGGTGAACATTGAAGAAATTCTTAACGGCGATCGCCGGATCAACTGCTCTTAACGCAGCCCGCATCACCTGCCCTGCAATTTCGCGTGGTTCAGATCCCAAGACGTTATGTAACATCACATTAGTTACCCATTCGATTCGGTTAACTTCGGCGTTGGAAAACAGCATTCATTTTCATCGGATTTAGAGACGATCTACTGCGTCAAAGCATCAATCGCCGTTGCCGTGGCCTCTTCGGGCGTGGCTTCGCCGCTAATAACCTGTACCACCGCCTGCTGCAAGATCCGGCCCAGGCGGTCATAACCGGCAAAACTTGGCTGCGGTTGAGCGCGATTAAGTTGTTCACCAATAAAATCCCAGTAGGAATCGCCGCCGGCCAGCTGTTGATAAGATTTTTCCCGTGTTGGAATAGATTTGTTGATCTGGTTCCACGAAGCATTGTTGTTTGTTGACATAAACCACTCAATCAAGCGCAGGGCCGCCTCCTGGCGCTGTAAATCTTCGCTGTCAGTCACTAGGGCCATGACCCGACCGTGGGCTATGAGCACCGGTGTGTGATTGTTAGATTGAACCGGAAGCGGCGTAAAAGCCGTATCCATCAGCAGCTCGCGGTCCGTCAGAAATTGGCGTACGGTAATCTGGGCCACACCGGCCTGCCCGTCAAGATATTTAGGCCACAGCTCTTCAGTCGAGGCCGCCTCGAGAACACTCTCATCAATCGTTTCGTTTTCAAGTGCCAATTTGTAAAACATTAAGACATTTCGCAGAACCGTTTCATCAATTGTTGGAGAGCCCTCATCATCAACCAATTTTCCTCCAGCGGAGAAATATTGGGCCAGGGTCAAATCATTGACGAGACCATTTACGCCCTTCGCCGGAAAGAGATATCTTGTATTTGCACTCAACACATCGCTCCACAATACAGGCGGTGCGTTAAAGGAAAGGTTATCATAAACCGTATGCTCCATTTCCAGGCTTAAAGGTATCCCGACCAACTCCGCATTAATTGTCCCCATTCTACGGGCAGCCGGGAGCAAATCCTGGATAATAGAGCGATCGAGGCGCCCATTGAGTGGTTGGATTAAGCCGTTCGCCTGGGCTTGGTTAAGGTCCGTAGCCTCAAGAATAGCCACATCGGGAAGAATAGTGGGGGCAACATCTTGGGCGGTCCGCAGAAAATCTAACATGCCGCCTTTGCCACTGGGTTTCTTGATCAGTAAGTCGACCTTAACCCCAGGATTAGCCCGCTCAAAGGCGCGCAGACTATTGCTCACGAAGCTACCCGGCTCGCCTTCGGCCTTGGGCGATATGTCTTCAACGGTCCACAAGGTCAGTTTAATATCAGTGTCTTCTGACGCCCCGACTGCTTCAATTGTTGAATTAACTTCTGCCGGGCTACTCACGGCGGTAGGGGTTCGACTGGGACGGGCCGTAGCGGTTATTTGGGCAGTTGGCGTTTCTAGAATTTCGGGCACTGGTGTTGCTGCAGTCTGGCAACCTAATGCAACTATTAATGTCAGGCCGGCCACGATGCCGATAAGCAGAGGTAACCTGTGGTCGTATTTAGTTTGAATTAAATTCATACACCCGCCTTTGTGGTTCTGCGGAAATTGACTCCTATTATACCACAATAGCGTTGATTTTACGGTACTTGCTCATTCGATGGGCTTTTGTTAGAATGAGTGGCCTTGATATTGTCAACAGGAGGGTTTAGATGGACCTAGCAAGTACTATCCGCGGCGTGCCTGATTTTCCGATCGAAGGCATCTTATTTTATGACATTACCACCCTGCTCAAAGATCCACATGCGTTGAAGGAGAGCATGAGTCGACTTGTGAATCGTTATAAAGATGCCGGTATTGATACCGTGGTGGGCATCGAGTCGCGGGGATTTATTTTCGGAATGCCCTTGGCTTACCAGCTGGAAGTAGGCTTCGTGCCCGTGCGCAAGCCGGGCAAGCTTCCGGCTGAGACTATTTCCGAGAGTTACGCCCTCGAATATGGCACCAACACGCTGGAGATTCATGTAGATGCTATTGAGCACGGGCAAAATGTTTTGGTAGTTGACGATTTGTTAGCGACGGGGGGTACGGCTCAGGCTACTTGCAAATTGGTTGAAACGTTAGGTGGCCGGGTCGCTGGGTTAGCTTTTGCGATTGAGTTAGCCTTCCTCAACGGGCGCGAAAAGTTAAAAGGTTACGATGTCTTTTCCCTGGTTCAATACGATAAATAATTCGGCGTTAGATTCGTCTCGCCTGCTTCTTCTACGCCAGACCGCACCATAGGCATACAACATCCCTCGGCAGATTGGCTGCAAATTACCTGCCGAGGGATTCTTAATGGGCGATATCTCACCTAACGTTTAGGCCGGAGCCATGACAAAAAATCTCAATTTACGAGGTTAATTTAAACATTAAGGTAGCCAACGGCGGTAACGTCAGCGATAATGAGTAAGGGTATCCGTGCATAGGAATTTCATCCGTGGCTTGGCCGCCATCATTACCCACGTTGCTGCCCCAGTAATGTTCGGAGTCGCTGTTGAGAATTTCGCGGTAATAGCCGGCTTTAGGAACGCCTACCCGATAACCGCGACGTGGGACCGGAGTAAAACTGCTGATGACAACGACAAACTCATCTGAAAATTTTGCATTTCGCATAAATGAAAAAACGCTGTTATCACTATCGTTGGCATCGATCCAGGTGAAACCGGTCCAGTCGAAATCATTTTCATAGAGGGCCGGTTCGTTTCGATAGAGGTGATTTAGGTCTTTGACGAAGGCCTGTACGCCTTGATGATTAGGAGCTGCTAAGGCGGCCCACTCTAAACCCGTACTGTGATTCCACTCCTGCCACTGGCCGAATTCACCCCCCATGAAGAGCAGTTTTTTACCGGGATGTCCCCACATAAAACCGTAATAAGCCCGCAGGTTGGCAAATTTTTGCCATTCATCCCCGGACATTTTGTTCACGAGCGAGCCCTTTCCATGCACCGTTTCATCGTGAGAAAGGGGCAAGATGAAGTTCTCGGTAAAGGCATAGAGCAGGCTGAAGGTCATATCGTGATGATGGTAGCGGCGGAAGATGGGGTCCTTACTCACATAGTTTAAGGTGTCGTGCATCCACCCCATATTCCACTTCAAGCTAAAGCCCAAACCGCCCATATACGTTGGCCTTGAAACCATTGGCCACGCGGTTGATTCTTCGGCAACGGTTAACACACCGGGAAACACGCCGTGAACCGCTTCGTTCATCTTGCGCAAGAAACTAATCGCCCCTAAATTTTCACGACCGCCAAATTCATTTGGAATCCACTGTTCTTCTTCGCGGGAATAATCGAGATATAACATCGAGGCGACAGCATCAACTCGTAAGCCATCAAAATGATATTTATCAATCCAGAATAACGCATTTGATAACAAAAAGGCTCGCACCTCTCGGCGGTCATAATTAAATATTAGGGTTCCCCAATCTTGATGTTCTCCCTGGCGCGGATCGGAGTGCGAATAAAGATGAGTACCGTCAAAAAAGTTCAAACCTGCCCCATCTTTAGGAAAATGGGCCGGAACCCAGTCCAAAATAACGCCGATATTGTTCTGATGACATTGATCGACGAAGTACATCAGATCTTCAGGCGGGCCGAAACGACTGGTCGGGGCAAAGAAGCCAAGAACCTGATAACCCCACGAGGCATCCAGGGGATGCTCCGCTATTGGCATCAACTCTATATGAGTGTAGCCCATCTCTATGACATATGGAAGGAGTTCATCCGTTAACTCGCGATAAGTCAGGTAGCGCAGCCCCCATTGATCATCGGGTTTCTTGCGCCAAGAGCTAAGATGTACTTCGTAAATTGAAATAGGTTTGTCTAGCCCTTGCTGTTCCGCGCGATGGCGAATCCATTCACTATCACCCCAGTCATAGCGATCCAAATCGATAACTACGGAGGCTGTTTTTGGACGTTCCTCCATAAACAAGCCATAAGGATCGGCTTTGTCAAATCGCTGGCCGCCTTTAGTGACTATATGAAATTTGTAGACTACATATTCCTCCAACCCCGCGATAAATAGAGTCCAGATACCACTCTCGCTAGCGCTCATCGGGTGACTATCTGGCTGCCAGCCGTTAAAGTCGCCGACCACGGAAACCTGACCTGCATTGGGGGCCCATACAGCAAAATGAACACCTTTTTCGCCACTTAACTCAACCAAATGTGCCCCCATCTTTTCGTAGGTTCGTTCGTGCGTACCCTCTCCAATCAGATATTTGTCGAGATCCGTCAGCCAAGTCTCTGATGCAGCTTCGCTTTTATTTTTCTCAATCACGTTTTTCTTTGCCATATTTTATCTTCCTTGCCTGGAATTTAGTACGAAAGACAATTAATTGTCTAGACCGCCGAAGTTTCACCATCGTTACTTACTGTTATTATTTTGACGGGTGCGGTTTGCGTAAGGAACAACGGGCGCAACGTAAGCAATTGCTATATTAACACAACCCGAAAATAGGTGCAATTTAATCAATTTTATTGACGCCGTTAGATGAGCCACTGATCAAATTCCCAGACAATCGAACAAAAATAAATATTTTGAGCTTCACTCAATCTGACCGGAGAGATTTGGCATTTTGGCGAATCAGTAGTACAATCCGCCGCGTTCCGTGTAAATTATACTAAGCTAAATTGCTTAGTAATAATGTCTCACCGAACACGTACGCAAAATTGCCTATTGACTCTTGCCAAATAATAGGCATTTATGCTATAATCATGGACGCTTGGTGAAATTTAGTTCAAAAAGCGTCTGACAGGCCAAACATCTATTTTGGGCGCAATTGACTACTTTTTTATAATGAGGGAAGGAAGATAAAATGACTGCTACAATGCAGAGACGGCAGCAGGTTCAAGTCGTCCAGTCAACACGCCGTCGTCAACCACCGAAAATAAAACAACCCCGTAAAACTAATAACAGTGGTTCCTTGTTTGCTTCGAGTCTTAAGGCAAGTTTAGTTGGGGGGTTTGGCATCTTGCTATTGATGTTGATTAGTCTGATCCCCTTTCAATTCCTCGCGATCCTCGTGATACCGGGCTTCTTAGTCGTTTGGTTGTGCACCGGGATGCTGGCAAGTATCATTGCTGGCGATAATGTAACGAATAGCCAGCAAGGTGGCAAAGTCGGCTGGATGGCCGGGTTTTGGTCAGGCATCTATGGGGGTCTCGTGGCTATGCTTATGGCTGCGGCCGGTATTTTTATGGTCAACTTTGGTCATGGGGTGGCAACACAATTTCCACCGGATCAACTGCCGATGTTCCTTAGTGGCCTCACCCCCGACATGATTGCTATTGCCGGGCGAGTCTTGGGCGCTTTGATAATTTACGGTGTAATTGGCTCCTTGATTTCGGCCCTCTTTAGCTCGATTGGCGGCATGATTTATCCCAAGCTGGTGGCCAGTTCCGAGTAAAATAGTCGATCCCTAAATTTCCAAAAAAGCTCCCGGCCGGGAGCTTTTTTGATTTGCCGGTTTTGGCACTTGCCCTCTATAATTTGTTGGCTGAACCAATCGCGACCAATCAGCCGTTTAAAGATAAGGAAACAATGACCTTTAATTCACCCTCCGCAAAATATCAATATGTCAACAATATGTTTGCCCGCATTGCCCATCGATACGACAGAATGAACCGCATCATGACGGTCGGACAGGATCGACGTTGGCGCAAATTAATAATCCGAAAGGCCCAATTGCCTCCGGGCGGCACACTATTAGATATTGCCACCGGCACCGGTGAGATTGCTTTTGAAGCCCTGCGCCAGTATTCCGACCTTAACCAGGTAATTGGTGCAGATATTACATTGCCCATGATGCATGTTGGGCAGCAGCGTGTCGTTGCCGAACATCCGGATCGGTGGCGGCGTTTGAGTTGGAGAGGGGCCGATACGCTGCATTTGCCCTTTCCCAACAATAGTTTTGATGCGGTGGTCAGCGGCTTTTTGATGCGTAATGTGACCAGTATTCCACTAGCTCTCGCCGAACAAAAACGAGTTTGCAAAGTTGGTGGACAAGTACTAATTCTTGAAATTCCACGCCCGGCAGATAACCTTCTTGGTAAATTATTTCGCCTCTACTTTCACCACGTTGTACCACGGCTCGGAGCCCTCATCACCGGTCAGGGCGACGCCTATACGTACCTTCCCGCTTCGGCCGATGCCTTTTTACGCCCCGACGAATTGAAGACTGAGATGGAACATACCGGTCTCCAAGACGTACACTATGCGCTATTGATGTTTAATACCGTCGCTTTGCATGTGGGGCAGAAGTAATAGAATTACCAATCCTTAAATTGGTTAACTTAGAGGCAAGGCAAGATCGCTGGAAAGACAATAATTTGGCCGGGTTTCCACAAAATACGCTCGTAATGTAAATAAGCTTATGACAGGTGCGCGCAGGGTGAACAAAGCTGATAAACGGGGAGTTCCAAGCCTGGTTTGGCGCGCCGGGCAGGCGCGTCGTTTAGCCATGATTAGAGTAGCGGCCGGCGACCGCCTCGCGGCAGAAAGCCGGGTTCTCGTCGACGGTTGTGGCGTGGGGTTGTATGTTCAGGCACTGCGAGCATTTACCCCGTTCGTCATAGGCTTAGACATTGAGCCGGAGCGTGTGGCCGCAAGCTACACTTATTCCCCGCTGGTTAAGGTAGCGGCTGGCGAAAATTTACCCTATCCCTCAAACGCCTTCGATCTGCTCCTTAGCCATGAAGTGATTGAGCACGTAGATGACGACGCCCGGAGTGTGGCAGAAATGGTGCGTGTGCTGAAACGGGGCGGGCGCGGAATTATTTTTTGCCCCAACCGGCTTTATCCGTTTGAAACACACGGCCATTACTGGCAAGGCAAGTATCATTTCGGTAATTCGCCGCTCATCAATTATTTGCCGGGCATCTTACGCGACAAGCTGGCTCCACACGTACGAGCCTACACCGCCGCCGGCCTCAAACAGCTCGTCGCCCGCTTGCCCGTCGATATCATCACCCTGACTCAAATCTATCCGGGTTATGACAATATAACGTATCGCCGTCCGGCATTAGGTCGCCTATTGCGGCGTCTTACCCATACCCTTGAAAAAACTCCGTTAAGAATCTTTGGGCTTTCCCATTTATTCGTATTTGAAAAATCTTAAGGCCGGCCGTTTGGATTGATCTAGGGATGGTTCAAAACTGCTTCTTATTCATCCGGAACTGAGGCTGATTCAACATAATATTCTTAAAAAAAACGGCCGATTTGGCCCGCTACCCAAAATATTTTCAACGGCATATCCGGTTATGGTGTATCTTCATTACCACGCATTCTCTTAGAACGTCTGGACAATAAGGCCGATCCGATTTCAAGATATCTGTCAATAATGCCGGTTAAATCATCGGGAAGCACCGTTTTTATCAAAAAGTCATCGGCCCCGGCCTCAAGGGCCTCGTTAATCAAGGCCTTTTCCTGATAGGCCGAAAGCACCAAGATTGGAATATCTTTTAACGATTTAATCTTCCGTATCTCTCGGATCGCATCTGCCCCACTCATACGAGGCATCATCATATCCATTAAGATCAGTGCCGGGCGCCACGCTTTTGCCTTCTCAACCCCTTGTTTACCATCTTCAGCCGTAATTACTTCGTAGCCAGCGCGCGTCAGCAAAAACGTAAGCATGCGCTGGGTATCAACATTATCCTCAACACAAAGAATTTTGAACTTTGACATAGGCGCCTCCACCGGTGCATTTATTTTATCATATAGGCAGAACGATGTAAATTAGCCTCGAGTACTGATTTAAGAATAGTGTATGAAGCGCCATTGGCCGATCCAAATATATTTGCTCAACCCCTCTCTTTCTGCTACCATGCCAGTCTGCTATAGGAATATCGTCAGAAAATTGGCATACATTTTCTATAAAGAACTTGGTTAAGTGCTATGCAAACCAATCGTAAAGTCATGATTACGCGCCGTCGGCGAAGACGTTTAAGAGAACAAAGACCAAAGATCTTCCTTTACCTGCTCAACCTGGCAATACTTTTTATTGCCATCCTGTTTGCCGCTATTTTCACGACTATTCTCATCGGCATCGGCTCAGCCTATGCAGTCTATGATAGCTTTGCCAGGCAATTGCCCGACCCAACCTCAATCGAAACTGAACAGGAAGATTTTGAAACGACTAAAATTTACGACCGAACCGGCCAAGTCTTACTCTACGAGCTTTTCGACCCGTTTCGGGGAGACCGCAGCTATGTCCGGCTTAGTGAGATACCCGAGTTTTGTCGCCAGGCTACCATCATTCTCGAGGACAAATCCTTCTATCAAAATCCTGGCTTCGACCCCCAAGGTATTGCCCGTGCGTTTTGGCAAAATTTGCAGGGAGGCCAAATTCAGGGGGGGAGTTCAATTACCCAACAGCTCATTAAGAATATTCTGATTGATGAAGAAGAACGTACCCAACTGTCATATACACGCAAAGTCAAAGAGATTATTTTGGCCTCTGAAATCACGCGCCGCTTTGACAAGAACCAAATCTTGGAATGGTATTTTAATACAAACTCATACTTCAACCTGGCTAATGGTATCGACGCTGCCGCAAAAGTATATTTCGACAAACCTGTTAGCGCTTTATCAAAAGCCGAGTGCGCTATGCTGGCGCCTATTCCTCAGTTCCCCTTCCTCAATCCGATCGATAGTCCAGAACAGGCCAAATATCGTCAGCGTATCACCTTAAATCGCATGGTCGAAGAAGATTATATCACTGCGGACGAAGCCGAGGCAATCTATGCCGAAAAAACGCAAACCCGGAAACTGCAAGAGAGGTTTGACATTGTTGCCCCTCACTTTTCAATATACGTCGAAGAAGAGCTCAAGCGTACCTACGATCTGGACTTGGTATATCGCGGCGGTTTAAAGATTTACACAAGTATTGACCTCGATTTGAATAAAAAGGCTCAAGAAATCGCTGCGGCACAAATTAAAGAGCTTGAAGAAAACGGCAATAATGCCAGCAACGCCTGTGTAGTTTCGATTCGACCAAAAACAGGTGAAATTTTAGCCATGGTCGGCAGCATCGATTACTGGGACGACGAAAATGACGGCAACGTTAACGTTTGCAACGCCAATCCCGGTCGCCAACCTGGTTCATCCTTTAAGCCCTTTAGCTATCTGACCCTTTTCGCCCAGGGTAATTATAATGCGGCGACCATGGTGATGGACGTGCGCCAATCCTTCCCCGACGACCCGAATCCGCCCTACGTGCCCGAAAATTACGATCGTAGATATCACGGGTCAGTTCGTCTACGGAATGCACTCGCCAACAGCTACAACATACCTGCCGTTTGGGTCACACACAAAGCAGGCATCAAAAATATCATCAATACGGCTCACCGGATGGGCATCACAACGCTCAACGCAGATTATTATGGCTTATCGCTGACCTTAGGTGGCGGCGAAGTCAAGCCCATCGATATGGCCTATGCCTACGGTGTTCTGGCAAATTTAGGGGTTATGGCTGGGCAGCCTGTACCGGAAGTTAACCGGCGCCCCGGTCACCGCACTTTGGATCCGGTGGCTATTCTGCGCATAGAAGATAAGTCCGGAAGTGTCATCTACGAATACAAAGAACCCGCCACAGAGCGGGTGATCGATTCCGCGCTGTCGTACCTGCTGGTTGATATCCTGACTGACAATAATGCCAGGGCAACAGCTTTTGGGGTTAATAGTGATCTTAAGCGAGGTTTTGAAGACCGGCCGATCGCGGCCAAAACCGGAACGACCAACAACTTCAGAGACAACTGGACGGTCGGTTTTACGCCCCAGCTTGTTACCACTGTGTGGGTCGGTAATAACAATAATGAGCCAATGAAAGACGTCACCGGGCTTACGGGTGCAGCACCTATCTGGAATGCCGTCATGAGCTACTATCTCCAAGATCTACCCGTAGAAACCTGGCAGCGACCGCCTGGCCTGGTTGATGTTCGGGTTGATGCCGTCTCCGGTCTTCTTCCAACCGAATATAGCACAGGGGGGGTTACAGAATTATTCTTGGAGGGCGCCGAGCCCAAGCAGCGAGATAACGTCCACCAGGTTTTCCGTATCAATCGCGAAAATGGCAAGCTGGCCACTGCTTACACACCCCCCGAGCTGGTTGAAGAACGTGTTTATGAAATCTTTCCACCCGTAGCAGCCGATTGGGTCCGCGAAAACGGTATTCCTCAGCCGCCTACCGAATATGACGACAGCACCGGGCCTGCCATCAATGTGGGGCCGGTGGCCATTATTCGTCCACGACCGTACGAATACGTTAAAGGTGGCGTGGTCATTACCGGTAACGCCCAGATCGACGGTTTTCAGCTTTATCGCATGGAATATGGAAAAGGACTTAATCCACCTGAATGGCGACAGTTGGGTGGAGACCACGGCAATCAAGTTCAAAATGGCCCGTTAGAATTTTGGGATACCGCCGGTGAAGAAGAGGGCTTGTATACGCTGCAATTAACCGTTGTCAGAGGCGATCAGAGCATTGAACGGAAAGCCGTGCAAGTGACCGTCGACAATACCCCGCCTAGAGTTGACCTTATTAATCCGGAACCGGAAAAAGCCTACGTGATGGAAGATGATGAATGGATAAACATCCAGGTCGACGCGGTCGACAACCTTTCCATGAATCGCGTTGAGTACTTCATGAATAATCAGAAAGTTGGGGAAAGTACCGTAGCCCCTTACTCTCTGCGTTGGAACATTGTTATGACAGATACCCCCATATTTCGGTGGGAACCGTTGATAACGCGCTCAGTAGTCATCACCCAGCCTGATGGTTCGTTTGCAGCAGCGGGAGAGGCCATTACCGTCAGCCAAGTCATCACGATTACGCAACCCGTGACAGACCCCAATGAATTGGCCAACTGGCCCGTTGGCTTTGCACCGGAAAAATTCATTGGCTACCAGAGAGTCTACTCGGGCGGTTTTACGATTATCAGCACCACCCTGAATTACACCGAAACCCATCTCCTTCACGTTGTGGCCCACGACTCCGCTGGCAATGAAACTAAAACCGAACCGATCCGAGTTAAGATTACTCATAAGAAAGAAGAGAAAAAAGAAAATGAAGAAGCTGCGACGGATGACGGAGAGGCTCGATTATGGCCTGCCATTATTCCAAATGAAAACTACGCGGATTATCAACCGCTGCGCCGAACTTGGCAGCGCCGCTTAATGTAACGGTACAAGGGAACAATTTTAGCCGTCACTTGTTCGTTTTCGATTTTTGACCGAGGATCAATGCTTATTTTAATTACCAACGACGACGGCATTACTGCACCGGCGCTTTTTCCTTTAAAGCAAGCCATAGACACAATTGCCGAGACAATTGTTTTTGCCCCCGACAAGAATTGGTCAGCTTCCGGACACCCTAAAACTATGCACAAGCCACTGCGAGCCGATCTTTTCACTTTACCCGATGGCAGCTCCGGATTTGTTTCGACGGCACCGCCACCGGACTGCGTGGCCTTGGCTCTGCTCGGCGTCTTAGAACGTAAACCTGATATGGTTATTTCCGGCATTAATCATGGCGCAAACTTAGGGTACGATGTTTTTTACTCAGGCACCGTGGCCGCGGCGGTTGAAGCTACCATTGAAGGCTTACCCGCCGTTGCCGTCTCCCGTGAACGTGCCGATGAGGATATGGCCGAGGCAATTTCGCGCGGCGTCCACAATGGAAATTCGCCGGAAGAAAATTTACCGGACTATTCACCCTTGGCCAATTTTTGTGCCCGGTTATCTCAAAAAGTTATCGAACACGGTTTGCCGGCTAACACGTTTCTCAATGTTAATTTTCCTAACGTACCGTGGCCGGATATCAAAGGTGTCGAGTTAACTCGTTTAGGTCATCGCGTATACCGAGACAAACTCATAACCCGCCAAGATCCGCGAGGTCGGTCCTACTATTGGATCGGCGGCTTACCGCCCAAGGGTGTTGCGGACTATGGAACAGATATTTGGGCAATGGAAAATCAGTTGATTTCTATTACACCCGTCAATTTGGATATGACTGCCCATCATGCGCTTGACGATCTGAAACGATGGGATTTGGAGGCCCTGCCACTTAGAAGCAAACAGCTGTAAGATTTGATTACGGCTAATGAAAAACTGGACCAGTCATCTTGCTATGAAATGACATAATCTTGTAGTATTGGCGTTTTTTGGCTTATAGGTCGCTACAAAACAGGGAAACTGGTCCAGTTTGGCATATGCTGACGGGACTTTGCAGTAGCCCTGCTATGCTAGCTAAGACGCTTGACTCGCCGGCGACACACGGCGACTTCGTCTCTGGCCCAACATCTGATCAGATCTGAGCTGTGTCGGATTATTTATCAATTATGACATTTCAACCCTATCCGACTCGGAGTGGATTTGTCTCTCTTGGCGTAGTTCTAGTTTCAGGAGTTGCCAGCGTATACCTGGTAGACTTGCTGATTCAACCAAGCAGTCCAGCCGAAATCTTCCGCAAAATTATTTGGTTGTTGCTGACTCTGATCATTTTAGGCATTGGCCTATATTTGGCCCTTATTGCTTTTAGGCTGCAATACCATCTTAATCGAAATGGGCTGGCGATTCAGTGGGGTCCAGCTCAATACATTATCCCGTTCGAAAAAATTGAGACGATTATTCCGGGCAAAAATCTTTCGACTGCAATTACCTTTAGAGGGGTAAACATTGCCGGCCTACGATTTGGTAAGGGTGAGGCAGCCGAATACGGTTCTGTAAAATTCCGGACCACTGCGGGACTTGTCGACAGCTTGTTGGTGGTCGTGAAGTCAGGTCAATCTTTCGTAATTTCACCACGCTCTCCCGAAACTTTTCTTAAAGCTTGGCGAGTTCGCAAGCCCCTGGGACCCAATCAACAATGGTCCCTGGAACTGCGCCGAAGCTGGCCGTTTGATAGTCCTCTGGCCACCGACCCTGTGGCCTGGTTGTTGTTAGGAGTCTCCGCCTTGGCTTGCTTAGCCTCGTTGGGCTACCTGTCTATAATTTACCCGGATTTGCCGTCTCTCCTGCCGATTCACTATGATGGGTCTGGTCAAGCTCGTATCGCGGAAAAATCAACGTTACTGCTTCTACCAGCGGTTGGGGCGATTATTTTGGGCGCTAACGCCATATTTGGCAGCCTTATCTACTACGCTGAAAAAGTAGCTGCCTACCTGCTGTGGGGAAGTACTTTGGCCCTTCAGCTGTGCCTGTGGATAGCGCTGCTATATATTACCGCTTAATACCTACGATAAAAGAAATCAAAAACCTCGTAAATAAAACGACTCACCAAGTCGTAAGACGTTCTTTGCTTCAAGGCAATCCCCTCACTTCCGACGAGCTTTCTCGGAAAGTCTTTGAATACCGTTCCAGGAGGCTCACCTTCCCCGCTACACGTCCCACCCGGGTGGGGCGTGAATGAATTAACCGGGTTTCTACACGTTCCGAGAGAACTCCCAACAGGTACAAATTTCCCAGGCCATATTTACGGTACATTTACAGTCAATTTCTTTTAACTATGTTATGATTGCACTGAAAAGAATGTGGTGAGCACAACTCCCGCCACATAGTTCTTTACCAACTTCATATATTCCTGGAACACTTCATGATACGACATCTTCGACTCATCCTGGCACTGCTTTCACTTTGGATTATTTGGTATGGCATGGTTTCTACAGCCGAGGCAGACGGACCGGATAGCTCGTCGTTCGAAGCCAAACTTCCGCGCCAACTGGTCATCCCGTCGATTGATCTTGATTCGACCATTGTCGAAATAGGGCTTCGGCCCATCGTCATCGACGGCCAGGAATATATGATCTGGAACACTGCTGACTCTGAGGTCGGCTGGCACCAGGGCTCAGGCCCGCTCGGGCGAGCGGGCAATACAGTATTGGCCGGCCACAGCAACGGCGGTAGTGAAGTCTTTCGTCATCTGGAAGATGTCGACATAGGTGAAGATATCTTTGTAGCATCAGACGATGGGTGGTATCATTACCAAGTGTCCCAACGGCTGATACTACGCGAATTGAACCAACCTGTCGAGATCCGCGCGGCCAACGCTCAGTGGATTTTACCGACGGAGGATGAACGGCTCACACTGATAACTTGTTGGCCTTATCCCCTTAATACCCATCGACTACTGGTTATCGCCTTTCCCGCTTCCCCAGGACCACTGCCGGCCTTACCAATCGAGATATTGCCAAAACCCAGTCAGACAAAAGTCGCAACGTCATCTAGACAAAAGGAGGCCAACTTAATGCCGCTGGCCGGAACGATATTAAGCCCCACCACTCGCCTGGCACGGGCCCACAGGTTGAATGACCTCCTCAACAACTAAAACCCCTGCAGTTGGCCTAGATCGCCATATCCTTTGGTTAAATCGCGAATTCGCTGCAGTAAAGCCAGTCGATTTTTCCGGATGGTCTCGTCCTCATCCATAACCAACACTTTTTCGAAAAAGAAATTGATAGGTTCGACCAAGTTTTCGCGCAGCGCGTCAATAACGGCTTCCATAGTTGAAGCCGGTGATAGACTCGCTAGCGCCCGTTGATAGGCATCATACAGCGACTGCTCGGCCTCTTCTAAAAAGCGCTCAGGCTGGACTGAGTATTCGCCATCGACGCCGCGCACAATACGCACACAGCGCGCATAGGCATTGAGCGTGTCCTGCCAATCGGGGCGAACAACAGCCACTGCCAAATCTTTGGCGGCCATCAAGCACAGCCAAGGGTTGTTGCCGCGTTCCGCCAAAACAGCTTGGACCACATCATGGGGCAGGTTGTATTCCTCCCGCAGCAGGCCTTCTAACCGGCGCCGCACAAAATCTGCCGTTTCTGCCACAGACTCCGACGACACTTTTACCGGCATCAAGGCTGCCGCCATTTTTAGCCCATCCAGTATATCAAAGCTGGTTTCAGTTTCCAGTAAATTGGACACCAGCGCGACAGCATCCCGGCGAAGAGCGAACGGATCCGCCGAACCGGAGGGCGCTTTACCTACAGCAAACAGACCGCACAGGCTATCAAGTCGGTTAGCCAGGTTCAGCACCAATCCGGGCTTGCTAAGCCGGCTGCCAGGCAGGGGCGTATGTGGGTAATAATGCTCGACAATCGCCGCTGCTACCGCTTCCGGCTCGCCAGAAAGTTTAGCATACTCGTACCCCATGACTCCCTGCAGATTGGTGAATTCAACCACCATGTTTGTCGCCAGGTCGGCCTTGCACAGATGGGCTGCTCGGCCAACGGTTTTCATGTCATCGCCCGCAAGTCCCAACCGTTGGCCAATTTGGGGGCCAAGCGTTTCCAAACGTTTACTTTTGTCTAACATCGAGCCGAGCTGCTCCTGAAAGGTAAGCGTATCGAGCCGCGGCAGAAACTTCTCCAGTGGTTGGGCCGTATCCGCTTTGAAGAAGAATTCGGCATCGGCGTAGCGAGCCCGAAGTACCCCCTCATTACCCCGACGTACCGACTCGAGATGATCGCTGCCGCCATTGCGTACGGCGATAAAATGAGGCAGCAGCGACCCTCCGTCCTGCTCGGCAAGGGGAAAATAACGCTGGTGTTTCTTCATGACGGTAATCAGCACGGGTTGCGGAAGGTGGAGATATTTGGTCTCGAAATCTCCAATTAATGCAGTTGGCTGCTCAACCAAATGTAACACCTCTTCGATCAGGGCCGGATCGTCGGGCACCTGTCCGCCGGCTTCAGCGGCAATTGTCGTCAACTGCAATTCGATTTCAGACCGCCGCATCTCTTGATTTATCATGATTCGGTTGGCCTTCATCACAGCCAAGTAGGCTGCCGTCGAGCTGATTTCGATATCCGGCGATCCCTCCGGGCGCAGGCCGCGACTGACCCGGCCACTGGTCAGACCGGCAAATTCAAAAGAAATGATGGCCTCATCTAAGAGGGCCACCAGCCAGCGAATCGGGCGGCTGTACGTAGTTTTGGCGACTTGTTCCCCAACCTGCGCCGAGGCCAGCCAGCGCATCGATCGACCAAAGAGGATGCCACGCAACAAGTCGGGCAGCGCCTCGGCCAACACCTCACCAACCGGACTTCCCTCCCTGCGCAGCGTGGCCAGCACATATCGCCCCCCATCCATCTCCTGAATCTTCAGGTCGGAGACATTAAGCCCCTTACTGCGGGCAAAACCTTGCGCAGCTTTGGTCGGATTTCCCTGGTCGTCGAAGGCAACATTGGC
>JBFGLD010000008.1:0-21512 GCA_041576335.1 Anaerolineae bacterium
AACGCGACAAACTTAAGCCTGGATAGCTCCGGCAACCTCGAAACTTCGGTCAATTCAGCCGGCCAGGTGGGACTGCCAGCTCTTGAAATGCCGGCTGTTATCACTGCCACCTACGTATATTTTCCGCTGATCAGAACAGAAGAAAGTCCGACCGGCGCACCGCCCGCTCTGGCAGCGCCGACGCTGCTCACACCGCCGGAAGGCAGCCTCGAAAACGATCCCGAGTTTGACTGGACTGACGTGACCGGCGCGACCGGCTATCAATTCCAGCTGTCAACCACAAGTGACTTTACCAGTTTAATATTCGATCAAATCGTCGCCGACAGCAGCTTTAGTTTTGCCAATACGCTGAACGGCCGTTACTTCTGGCGAGTTAATGCGCTCAATGGCCCGCACCGAGGTCCCTACTCCGAGGTACGCTCGGTTCGGCTTGTGGCTCTGACGAGTCCGACGCTGCTGGCGCCGTCTGATGGTAGCTCGGAAAGCCTCCCAACGTTTGACTGGACCGACGTGATCAGCGCGACCGGTTATCAAATACAGCTTTCGGCGAATAGTACTTATACGAGCCTTGCCATCAACCAACAGGTCGGCACAAGCAGTTTTACCCTTGTGAATACGCTGGACGGTCTTTACTATTGGCGGGTTAGTGCCTTGAATGGTCCGTTCAGTGGTCCCTATTCCGCGGTGCGGACTGTTCACCTTTGGCCGATTGGGAAACCGACCTTGCTGGCACCGGCCGAGGGCAGCGCGCAGGCGGAGCCAACTTTTGACTGGACGGACGTAATCAATGCAACGGCTTATCAATTTCAGCTTTCTACGACGAGTGCTTTTACCGACCTCGTCATTAGCCAACCGGTTACCGGCAGCGACTATTCTTTTAAGAGTGCGCAAAATGGTCTCTTCTACTGGCGAGTTGTTGCGACCGATGGTCTTGAGCAGGGGCCGTTCTCTGAGGTACGTTCGGTTCATCTGGTTGATTACGACGGCGACGAAGACGGTGACAGCTTGCGGAATGGGTGGGAATTGCATGGTTACGATGCTAATTATGACGGCACCGTTGATGTTGAATTGCCGTCTCTTGGAGCCCACTATCTGCATAAAGATATCTTTGTGGAGATGGACTATATGAACCGTGTTTCGGCGACCAATGGGCTTGCTCCCAACCAAGCCGTAATGGATAGGATTTTCGAGATCTTTGCCAACGCACCTGTTCCCAATCCGGACGGTATTGACGGTATCAAGATGCACCTCGAACTGGACGATTTGGTAGTCTATCAAGATAATATTCCATGGGATAATGGAGACGTTAATGATTTTTATGTGCTCAAAGACGCATATTTTGACTCGAAGCGAGCCGCTGTTTATCACTATATGATCTGGGCTAACCGGTATGGCGGTCATGAATCTACCCAGCCATATGCTATAGGCTACTCACGGCGAGTTCCGGGTGAAGACTTCTTTGTCACCCTAGGCTCGTTTGAAAATGGTGCCGGCGGAACGGATGATCACAAGGTTGCGGCCTTTGTGCACGAGCTGGGGCATAACTTGGGCCTACGGCACGGGGGAGATCAAACGCACAATTACAAGCCAAACCAATTTAGCGCCATGAATTATTGGTGGGCCGTCACCGGGGTGGAGATCAACGGCAGTTATGATGTAAATTATCAGCCGTTCAGTTTACCATCCCTCAACGAAAAAAAACTTGATGAAACGGTCGGCCTTGAAGGCGGCGGTATTTTAGCGGGCTATTCGACATACTACTATTGTCCGGGCGGAAGCAAAAAGAAAGTTCCGGCTGACGGGCCGATTGATTGGAACTGTGATGGCGATACCAGCGACACAAATGTCAGCGTCGATATCAATAAGGATGGCGACTTGAACTCCTTAAGGTCTGTGAATGAGTGGGAACAAATCGTCTTTCACGGCGGTAACGTCATCGGTCGCTGAGTTGGATGGTTTGGATCAGATCATTGTTTGAAAGGGACCGCTGCTGACTGGCGATGCGCCTGTCAGAATAGTGCTCAGATGTGACTGTCACCTTATTTGCCTAAAATTGTGTCCTCGACAACCTGTTATTTTGTGCTACAATAATACCTCCAACAAGATCTATTCTAATCAAATCAGTTAAGGACAATATTATGTCAAAACAAATTTTTTCTCGAGTAGGCTGGTTGGTCGGGCTGCTTTTGTTCAGCGTGGCCGTGGCCGCCTGCGGGGGTGCTGCGACGGAGTCCGAGCCGCCCACGACGCCTGCCGAAGCGAACGCCCCTGCCCAGGTCGAAGAGAATAAGGTGCAGGCGGACGTAGCTGAACAGGAGCCGGAGGAGTCTCCTGTGGCCGAGGAAGCAGCGGCTGACGAGGCTGAAATCGAAGAGGAAGCCGCTGAGGAGACAACCGCGGCCGAACCCGCGGCCGAGTCGAACGAAAGCTTATTGGATCCCGCAGCCTCGGTTGCCAGTGTAGCCGAATGTGTCACGGTAGAAATTCCTGATAACCCCTTAATCGCTACTGTAACTGAGGATGATTGGGTGAAAGGCCCCGCCGACGCTCCCATCACCCTAATTGAATATGGCGATTTTCAATGACCGGGTTGTGCTGCGGTTTCTCCCGTGCTGGAGAGACTTAAAGAAGCCTACGGTGACGACTTGCGTGTTATATATCGCCACCTCCCGTTAATTTCAATTCACGACAAAGCTCAACTTAGCGCTGAAGCGGCTAACGCAGCCGGCGCGCAGGATAAATTCTGGGAAATGCACGACATTCTGTTCGAGCGGCAGAATGAATGGAATTCGGCCACTGAGGCGGAGATGATTGATACTTTAGTGGAATATGCCGAAGAAATCGGCCTGGATGACATTCAACAATTTCGCAATGACCTGGAGAATGATACCTATGCGGAGGGGGTGCTAGCTGATTATGAAGCCGCGAGTCAAGCCGGTTTCAATAGTACACCCACCATCGTCGTTAATCGCGTCTTTATGCCCACCGAGGCTTTTGGCTTGGGTTATGAAGGTATTGACGCCTTTATCAGCTTGATGCGGCTCCGAGAAGACTGGTTTGAAATGCCTGAGCAGGTCATCGATCCGGAGAACGAATACATCGCAACCATAGAAACCGATAAAGGGGATATTGTGGTTGAACTTTTTTCCGATACCGCGCCGGTCAATGTTAATAGCTTTGTCTTTCTTGCTCAGCAGGGTTGGTACAAGGGGGTGTCATTCCATCGCGTTCTGCCCGGCTTTGTAGCCCAGGGTGGTGACCCGACCGGGACTGGGATTGGATTTCCCGGCTATCGGTGTGGTGATGAAGTTGACCCGTCCCGTACGTTCGATGGTCCCGGCGTTGTGTCTTTGGCAAATAGTGGGCCTAATAGTAACGGCAGCCAATTCTTCATCACCTACGATGCTGTGCCTCAGTTAAACCCCAACTTTACTATAATTGGCCAGGTCACCGAGGGGTTGGAGGTAGCGGAAAGCCTCACCCCGCGCGATCCCCAGAACGACCCCGACGCTGAGCCCGGTGACAAGATTATCGACATCACTGTCGAAGCGATGAACTAGGATGGACTGGCGCTTCGTACGGATTTCGTAGGGGTACAGTTAAACTGGACGTAATACGCACCGGGCCACGCGACGTCGGAACATTATAGACCCTGCCTGCCCGGCTGATTAATCGTGGGCTGACCTGATAGTACGGACAACGCCTCCCGCCAGTCTGGGTGACCCGGGTCCGGCAGCAAATCACGCTGCAGAAGCCTCACGTCAAATGTCACCGGAGGATAAGGCAATAGTTCATCGAACGCCGGTGGACTAAGCTCTAATTGCTTACAAGCCGCAGTGTAGAATTCCCTACGGGTGGGGCAAGGGGGGATGACGGCCAGGTAAACAGGCTGCGGTGACGGATGCATAAAGGCTGCGACGATAGCCGCCGCCGCATCGTCGGAGTGGATGAGAGGCAAAGTTTTATTGGGTGGACCGAAGCGAGCCGTCCCTCGCCGCGCCAGCGCCGCAAAAGGCCCCCGGCCTGGCCCGTACAACCCGCCCAGCCGGATGATGACACCGCTGTCCCCGGCCCAGTTAAAAAAATCTTGCTCGGCAGCTTCAATTGCCGCCGGGCGATTGCCTTCTCCTGCCGGTGTCCGCTCGTTGACGACACCTGCCGGTAGACCATAAAAACCAGTGGAACTAATGAAGACGGCCCGTGCGGGCGGAGATATAGCGGCCAGGAACTGTACGGACTGCCGCTGCGATGCATGGCCGGGCAGTGAAAAGAGAAGCCCATCCCCGGGCCGGAGCAGATCCCGTGGGCTGCCCAATTTTGGCTTGATACCTGCGGACCGGAGTTCCGCGTGTCTCTTGTTAGTTTGGGTGAAGCCGATGACCGGACCTCCCGCCTGCCGCCAGAGGTATCCGACCCTACTCCCCAATTCACCGGCTCCCCAGATGATGAGACGTTCTATTGCGGACATTGATACACTACCGAATTCTCTGTTTGACTAAAACCTGGCCTTGCTTATCATACTGAGCCGTGCCGTCTAAGCAACCGGGCCCAGGAAACCGGTCAAAGTTTCCAAAAAAGGACAGGTAACCACCGTTCAAATCGCCTTTGTAAATCGAGATGTTCGGTTGTAAAGAATTATTTAGCTGAATTATGATTGACCGAAAGTATATCGAATGCAATACGTTATGCTATATACTGTGTTATTCGGCGGCTGGGCCGATCCATTAGCAAAAACTATTTATCCTTACGGTTGGAGGAAAATTTCATGCAAAATTTATTAGTTACCGGCGGGGCTGGCTTCATCGGATCGAATTTTGTCCATCTTATGCTGGCTAAACATGACGATCTTAACATCATCGTCTATGACAAACTAACCTATGCCGGGAATCTTGATAACTTAGCGCCGGTTGAGGGCCATCCTCATTTTCGCTTTCAACAAGGCGATATTTGTGATGCAGCCGCCGTGGACAGAGTCATGCAGCGCCATAACATCGATACCATTGTCAACTTTGCCGCAGAAACCCACGTTGATCGCTCGCTAACGGAGCCGGGCGGCTTTATTCAGACCGATGTCTACGGCACTTACGTGCTTCTGGAAGCCGCCAAAAAATACCAAATTGAGCGCTACCACCAAATAAGTACTGACGAGGTGTATGGGGCAGTACTGGAGGGACGATCGGACGAGACGGACCAATTGCACCCCCGCAGTCCATACTCCGCCGCTAAAGCGAGTGGGGATTTGATGTGCCTGGCATATTATACCAGTTTTGGCCTGCCTATTACCATTACCCGCGGCAGCAACAACATTGGCCCGTACCAATATCCTGAAAAAGTGGTGCCCTTGTTTGTGACCAATGCCATCGACGACGAACCTCTGCCCCTCTACGGCGATGGATTGCAGATGCGCGACTATCAATATGTCCAGGATCACTGTGAAGGGATCGATGTAGTGTTACGCAAGGGGCAGCCGGGTGAAATCTACAATCTTGGAACGGGCATTGAAACAACCAATATCGAGATGACGAAGTTAGTCTTAAAGCTGCTAAAGAAACCTCAGAGCCTGATTCAGCCCATTACGGACCGGCCCGGTCACGACCGGCGTTATGCCCTCAACTGCGACAAAATAAAAGCCCTTGGCTGGGAAAGCCCTCATAATTTTGAGCAGGCCATCGAAGCCACGGTCAAATGGTATGTCGACAACGAGTGGTGGTGGCGAAAAATAAAAAATGGACAGCACTACCAAGCCTACTACCGGCGCCAGTATGAAGGTCGAGAAGTTCCCGCGCTGGTCTCTCAGCAGCTGCTTTGAAAACGACCTGACCGGCTTCTAAGTCCTGCCAGGTCTGAAGTAGCGCCACGGATAATACGATTGGCATCTACCGATTCCAGGGTAACAGTCGTTTAAGCACTATCTTAACCATTTCCGCGCGCAGTCGACGCCACGCTGCACTGTTTTTATAAGTAAGCGTCGTGTCTGCGTGCGCCGTACTACCGTCGCTTATGACCCCATTGTTGTGCTGACCCAACGGGCTGAACATTTGATAAACATAATCACCGGTTATCGTTTCAACCTCACGTTGGTAGGCGGGCAAACGCTGCGTTATTACAGCAGCGTGTTCAAATGGCGTTTGCCAAGCGTACAGTGTTGCTCCCATCCACCTGGCCAGCCTAATCATTCCTTCGTACAGGTTAAAAATGTTTTTGGCTATATAGAGCTGCTGTCGATACCACCAAACGCCCCCGATGACCAGGGCGACTGTAATTAAGATCCCCACTGCCATGAAACTCCGGCCGACCGCCGACCCCGAAACAGTGACTTGGCGACCTAACCAGGGGATAGTAAAGCTAATCGATGACACACCAAATATTTCGTCGTCGATCGGAATATTCTCGGGCCGCTGCAGTCCGTCTTGGCTGCCATCCGGGCGATCCCCAAGGTTAGGAACACTCCCCGCGGCGAACCCGGCCTCATTATTGGGATTAATGGGGCGAATAATGTTGGGTTGGGCTGCCGTGGGTTCAAATTCAACCCAACCATAGCCGGGAAAGTAAACCTCAACCCAAGAGTGGGCATCGGCATTGATGACATGGAAAACTTCTCGCTCGGCTTCAAAGGAACCTCGCGCAAAACCGGCAGCCATTCGGGCCGGAATGCCCACCGAGCGCAACATGGTGATCATAGACGTAGCATAATAGTCGCAGTAAGCTTCCTTTAGCTCGAAAAGAATATAGTCAACCTTATCCCGATTAGGGGGCGGTGGATTTATCCGTTCATTATACTTAATGTTGTTGCGCAGGTATCGCTCGATCGCCTGCGCCTTGTCGAAGGCATTATCAAAAGGCTCTGTTAGCTCACGAGCGAGCTGACGGGTTCGCTCGGTAATTGGAGGAGACTGTAAATAACGCTCTATTACCCAAGCAGGATAGTCATCTCCCGACTGCTGCAGTTGACTCACGGTCGCCTGACTCGCGGCCGAGACCACCTGATAACTTTCACCTTGATCAATCGCCGCGTTGCTGCGAATGTACGTAATTTCCTCAACAAGAGGCCCTTCGAGGTTGGGCCAGTGCACCTCAGAAACACCTGAGGCCGAGTCAAGAGACAGTTCGTTAAAGGTTACTTTGGCTGAGCGATCTAAGCTGATCACATTCGCCATGGCGTAAAGAATGGTTGACCCATCACGATAGAGGGTGAACGTTTGGGTGACGGGCTGGCGGGCCGCAAAATTAGGCAGCGATAAGGCAGTGTCAGGCCCAAAGGCAGCTGAATCTTGGCTACTATTTTGCCAACCAATCCCGTTGTACTCGTCATAGGTTGTTGCTCGCCAGTAACGACCTATGCCTTCAACTTTCACATCCATTACCGGCTCGTCTGTTAAAAAGCGGGGCCCACCCAAAGTAAATGATTGGCCAAACGTGCCCACAGCACCATATTGGTTCCGATAGTTCAAATCAGCGTACATTCGGTTCCACTCACCTTGAATCTCTTGCCAATTGCCCTGAAATTGATCGAAGAGCCCCAACGTTTTGGCATCAACAACGGGCGGCGCAAGCCAGGCAATGGCAATCACCAGAGCCGAGAAGATAAAGCCATCGCGCAAAAAATCATAGCTGACATCAGGCCGAAAGAACACGCCCTCGGCTCGCCACCGAGCCTCTTGTTTGAGAACGTTGAAACGGATTACCAGTAGCATGGAGAGTAAGAGGTAGATCAAGAACCAGAAGGTAATATCGTCGGGGGCGTAGTAGAGATTCATGATGAGCACTACACCGCCAGGTATAATCGCCTGCCAAATCTTAGCCGAGCGGAAGACTAACCAAACCGTTAAATAACCGACACACCAGACAATTACTCCCATCTGCAAAATAAACATCAGGTTATCGTAGCTGGTGCCGCCCTGTTTGGCCAAGTTGTACCAGCTATTAAGCCGAACAGCCAAATTCTCCCAGCGCTCGATCCAGCTATAATTTGCCGGCAGCAGACGAGCTGTAACCCAAAAAGACCAGCCAATGCCGATAATCAGGCTAAACATATGAGCAATTATAGCGGGCAGGATACTGCGAGCCAGCATCATCCCGATCAAAATTGAACCCAGGCCGACAAAGGTGATAATGTTGAGACCCCGGGTCCAGCCCGAAGAACCTACAGCCCAGGTAATGGTCATAACCAGGGCCGCAGTTAACAAAACAAGAGATTTAGCCTTGTCTAAATTGAGTTGTTTCCCCACTTTATTGCTCCTCGTAATTTCTCTTGATATTGATGGAACCCGGCTGAGGATGAAGCGTGGATGGGTCAAAGCGGCGTAAGAATTATACTCGTAATTGCGTCAAGTGTCAGTTAAAATCCTTACGTCATGGCCAAGCGAGCCTAAGTGAACTTTGACACTCTGAGGCGGTCAAAAAAACGATGCGATTAATAGTTTGGCGAATTTTCTGCGTTTGTCAAATTAACCTTACGGATCATTTCATTTTATGGTGTAGCCTGGTTCCGGGCAAAATCCCCGGCTTTTTCTCCGTTAGGGTACAGTAGTCGGGGTTGGTGTCTCAACCGGCAGCTCTACCGGCAAAGTGGGTTCTCCGGTGGGCGGAGCGGTTGGCGACCCCGCTGGCGGACTAGGAGTATTGCCTGGAATTTCCGCAGGAGAGGTCGGAGACATCGTCGGGCTGACGGCTGGCGTCGTCGGCGTCGCTGAAGGTGGGGCCGACGTTGCTGTTGGGGTCAGGGTCGGGGTGACGACGGGTTGTGTCGGCGTTGGGGTCAGCGTAGGGGATGGCGTCAACGTAGAGGATGGTGTTGGAGTGGGAGGGTTATCAACTAATAGGCGGACGCGCGCCTCCAAGGCGCCACCGGTTCGGTCAAAGACCTCCAGTCGTAAGGTGTAGGGCCCATTCTCAACTTGGGTTGAATCAAATATGCCCAATAGCCCCTGTTCTATCGATTGGCTAATCGGACCGTGGATAACAAAGAATGTTTGCGGGTCAGTCCCCGGCCCCATTTCTACCTGGTAATGAGAAAAATTCGCGGCGACCGCTGACCCTTCAAGAGAGATAGTGCCTCGGGCTGTGCTCCCATCCAGCGGGTTAGTGATCGCCGCCACGATATTTGTTGACGGGCAAAAATCGGCTGGTGGTTGTTCGATTCCCTGGTTGCTGGCCCACTCCAGGCCATCAAACGGCAATACACGATAATATCGTTTTTCCACGTTGGCCCGGCAGAAGTCATTGGCCCGCAGGCCGGTATTGCGGTCAATTTCAATCAGTTGATGGATGTCGTGCTCCGGCCCCAAGGGGGGCTGATCTTTGAAGAAAATTTCTCGCCGGCGTTGGGGGCAAACCTCACTGGGGATCGTCCCCGAGTCGGCGCACACTTCCTGTTCGATAATGGTAGGGGGCCGGACAAAGTCGCGAACGGGGATACCTTCGTGGGCGCGCTCCATAAAACTTTGCCAAATGGGACCTGCGCCACTCAAACCTCCAATACTATCCATCGGCGTATTATCGGCATTGCCAACCCACACTCCGGTAACCAGGTCAGGCGTATAGCCCATCGTCCAACTATCGCGAAAATCATTAGTAGTGCCGGTTTTGGCCGCCGCCGGTCGAGATAAGCGCAGAAAGCTGTTCGGACCAAAGGCAGGAGCGCGGGCTTCGTTATCGGCCAAAATGTGGCTCATGAGGTAGGCGTGCTCTTCCCGCAGTACCCGCTGGGGGGGGGGACGAACTGGTTCGATGACCTGGCCAAAAGCATCGGTCATCAGCAAAATGGCGGTAGGCGGCACTGCCAGGCCTTGATTAGCGATGGCTTGATAAGCCCCGGTCATCTCGAGCAACGGAACTTCGCCGCTGCCGAGGGTCAAGGTGAGGCCATAATCGTTGCGGGTCAGGGTAGTGATGCCCAAACGGGCCGCCATTTCTTTGAGCGCTTCCACCCCCATCAATGACAACGCTTTAACCGCAGGAATATTATATGAGTTGGCCAGCGCGCTGCGCAGTAAAACTGGCCCGTGATATTTTTTGTCATAATTTTCGGGCCGGTAGACCCCGCCGGCCCCATCTGAATACTCAATGGGCGTGTCCATAATCAGGGTGCTGGGCGTCCAGTTCAACCTCTCGAAACTTACCAGATAGGTTAGGGGTTTGATGGCTGACCCGGGCTGGCGTGGGCTAATGGCCATGTTAACCTGGCCATCGTTTACCTCATCCTGAAAATCTTTGCTGCCGACCATAGCCAGAATCTGGCCGGTCGCGACATCGATGGCAACTAGCGCTCCATTGTTAACCCTGCGACCGGTCAGGGCGTTAATCTGAATACGGATTTCCTCTTCGGCCGCTGCTTGCAAGCGCGGGTCCAGGGTGGTTTGCACCCGCAGGCCAACCCGGTAGATATAATCGGGCGTAAACAGTTTTTCTAACTCTTGTCGCACGTACGTTACAAAGTGGGGGGCTCGAAAGGGAAAGTCTAAGTCGCGAAATTCCAGAGGCGTATTTTTCGCGGTTTCGGCCTGGGCAGCGGAAATATAACCGGCCTCGTTCATCAAGCGCAGCACATCCGCCTGGCGGTTTTTGGCGCCCTCAGGATTGGTGTAAGGGTCGTGGATGGCCGGCGATTGCGGTAGTCCCGCCAGCATGGCTGCTTCGGCTAAGCTCAGCTCCCGAGCCGATTTGCCGAAGTAGGTCTGGGCAGCAGCTTCGATGCCATAGGCGAGGTTGCCGTAGTAAATCTGGTTCAAATAAGTTTCCAGGATTTGGTCTTTGGTGTAGCGCCGGTTAAGTTCGACGGCTAGCACGGCCTCCCTGACTTTGCGAGTGAGTGTTTGCTCGGCCCGCTCTTCTGGGGTTAACAGCACATTTCGGGCCAATTGCTGCGTGATTGTGCTGCCTCCGGAAACGACACTGCCCTCGCTAACGTTATAATACACTGCTCGGACCACGGCAATAGGGTCAACGCCGACGTTTTGATAAAAGAAGCGATCTTCCGTTGCGACCGTTGCCCTAATTAAATCAGGTGAAATTTGGTCAAGCGTAACGTGGGTACGCCGCCCTCCCGTTGGGTCAATGATCTCCCATAACAGGTTACCTTCCCTGTCTAAAATCTGGCTCGTCGCAAATTGAATAGATCGGGTACTCAACTCTTCGGCCGGGGGTAACTGCGAGGCAATCCAAAAGTAGGTAAACGTGCCGGCAATGAGGGCAATGGCACCCACAATGAGGGCAATGAAAAAAATTACGCTCAGGCTTCGAGTAAACCAGCCCCGGCGACGCGAACGTGACGGGCCAGTATGGGCAGTTGGCGCGACCACTGTGGGTTGATGGCCCGGCCTTACCCGTGTTACCGGCGGTGTGAGCGGGCTGCGGTAAGGGGTGGGCGGGTCCTGACGAGGTTGCGGCAGGCGCGGCGGGCGGCGATGCACCGGTGTTGGCTGCTGCGAAAAGGGCCGAGCAGGGCTAACGGGCCGGGTTGGCCGGGTTATTTCCGGATCAGGGCGGGGCGGTGGCGGCTTAGGCTCTTTTTGCGATGGCGACCGTTTCGGGGTAGAGTATCGAGTTCGATCCGGATGCCCAGGACGGCGGGTTGGACGCGTATCGTCATCCTCGGGTCGCGCCGAAGGCTGCGAAGGCGGTGTTAAATCGGGATTCGTTTCGTGAATATCGCTCATGCTGGTACCAGTCTAGCAAACCATCATATGAATTATAGCATTTGGGAGGCTGATGTCAATGCGTTGGATAAACAAACAAAAAAGGCACAGCCTGAGAGCTATACCTTTGCTCATCCTATGCTATAAGATTATGAATGACGGTTTGATTACGGCTTTGAATAAAAATACTGCAGGTTTGGAAAAACTTGCCGCATAATAATCCCCGCAGTTTGGAAGCTACAATGCTTCGATTGTTTCTACCTTCAAGCTGGTTACTTATTATTTTTGTAACGGTAAATAATCCGACCCCGGTCTAAATCGTAGGGGGAGAGTTCAACCCGGACTCGATCGCCCAACAAAACGCGGATATAAAATTTCCGCATTTTACCGGATAAATAGGCCAAAATCGTGTGACCGTTTTCTAATTCTACTTTAAAGCTGGTATTAGGTAAGGCTTCTATAATTTTGCCCTCTAATACCAGTTTTTCCTGTGTCGTATCACTCATTTAGTATCCTTTCCCAAAAAACAAAATAAAGTACCAAAACACTTAAAATTGTCTCAAAAAGAGCCGATTTTTCCTTAAAATCAGCTTTTTGCCCTTAAAGCAGATTGGCGTCCTTATTGTAGCAGACAGATATACCCTTGTCAATTCTGATTCAATTAGGAAGGTCTATAGACAATTTGCATTACGAGACAATATAATCGCCGGAAACGGCCTGGCAGGCGAGACGACTGACCGCTCGGGAAAGCTTCTCAAGTTGCCGAGTGATTCTTGGGAATGCACCTCTACCTGTGTTATAATTGCAGGCTGTTTGGAACTCACATTGTAGGAGATGGAATGAGTCAATATTATCCTCAACAAGGACCGTATTTCCCACCAACACGAGGTCCGGAAGAGTATGATGATTATGAATATGATGAAGAATATGTAGACGAGCAGGAAGCCAGTTCTCTGGTCCAGCGAATGCTGCTCTTTTCATCCGGCGGTTGTTTAGTATTTGTTTGTATCGGCTGCTGCATTCTCTCCCTGGCTGGTCTCTGGATTTTAGATCCCGGCGGTGGCCTGGCCAGCACCCCTCCAGCGGAGAGCGAGTTGGGGTTGACATTTGATGATCCGGCATTTCAGGACGAGGCGGTCGTTAATGAAGAAAATGTTCAACTAAGAGTTCTCGAAGTAAACCGTAACGTGGCCTTGCCTAACTACGCCCCGGTTGAAGGCCGGGAACTCGTCGTCATAACCATCGAGTTAATCAACTTGGGAAGTGAAGAGATTAGCTACAACGAAGGCGATTTTATCCTGATCAATCAATTTGAAGAGGCCTATACTGTTTCACCTGCAGCCTCCGCTGTCGACGGTGCCCTGGGGCGCGGTAAATTACGCCCTAATGAAGGGATCGAAGGTCGCTTAGTATTTGATGTCCTTGCCGGCGAAGTTAATTTGATTCTTGGTTGGGAAGGAGGCCGCAACGTTCAGGCGCGCTACATTTTTATCGAGTGACCTGGTGCGCCCCAGATTTGACGAAAGAGCGCAGGGGTTTCCCTGGCCCCGCCAGGACGGGCGATAACCCCCGCGCTCTTGTTGTGAACCATGTGAACCAGCGGTTTTTTGGCATTGTCACGAATAATGAAACTACTCATTGCTACCAACAATTCCGGCAAAATTCGAGAATACTTTGACATTTTTGCCCACCTACCGGCTACCCTGACCTCTCTGGCAGAAGAAGGCATCACGCTCGACCCCGTAGAAACGGGCACCTCTTTCGCGGAGAATGCCATTTTGAAGGTAACGGCGTTTGCCCAAGCCGGCGGTTTACTTACCCTGGCTGACGACTCCGGTCTTGAAATCGATGCTCTGGGCGGCCAGCCCGGCATATTCTCAGCCCGTTACAGTAACACGGCCAAGGAGGACCAGGCCGGGCGCAATCGAATTGTGTTAGATAAAATGAAGGACGTGCCCTGGCCCCGGCGGACAGCCCGCTTTCGCTGCGTGGTCGCCCTGGCTCATCCAGAAGATGGGGTTATCGGCACCGCCGAGGGCAGCCTGGAAGGCTTTATTGGCTACGAGCCAAAAGGATCAGGGGGCTTCGGTTACGACCCCATCTTCTACGTGCCGGATTTTGACTGCACCTTGGCCCAACTTTCCCCCAAGCAAAAGCACAGTATCAGCCATCGGGGCCGGGCGGCACAGGCGGCGATCCCATTGATCGAGAAAGTTTGCAGGTGACTCGTCTTCACTTTCGAGGCGGAGTCAATTCCATAGGTATCTCGTTGCGCTGCCTCAGCCGCCATATCCAGCCAATCGCCGCTACCGCCAGCAGAGCCAAGCCATAATTCAAAATTTCCCAAAACCGTTGATCCTGCTCGGCAAGGGGCGTAAGCAGCCGCGAGGTTGACCCGCGCGAGCGGATAGTCAGCAGATCTAAATCTTCGACCGACCAGTCGACGGCGTTCTGTATGAATTGCAGGTTGTTTATCGAACGAGGCGAGAGATTGAGTAAATTGTCGTTCAAAAATTCGGCACTGCCGATCACGACCAGGCGGACTGTATCGGGCGAGTTTTCAATCGTGCCGATGCTGCTTGTTTCCTGCACAGCGCCGCTTTCTTCGCTGCCGGCTGCCTCGGCCAAAGGTGAGGGCTTGTCTTTATAAAAGCTTTCAAAGTTTCCCTGTACCGCCACAGCCAGGGGATAGGCCTGCGGCTGGCCTTCAATTGGGAAGCTGACGTCGGGGTAAAGTTCCGGATTAGGCTGGATGTCGGTTGTCGTTCGCAGCCAGGAATCCGGGCTGGATTGGAGTAGGGTGGCCACCTGGCGGGCTTCATTCCTGGCCTTGTCAACCGTTATCGGTGACGCAAAAGCTAGGGTCACTGCCTGCAAATTGGCTAGGATGGGGCTCTGCCGGTCCATTCCCTCAGCCCGAACGTCGACAAAAGGCGGGTAACTGATTTGCTGGATTTCGCGTACCTGCATACCGTTACCCAGGTCACGCGTCACAGGTACCGGGAACGGTTCGTTTTGAAGGTCAAACACCATACCTTGGCCCACGGTCAGCCCGTAACCGGCCAGCAAATCGCCCAGGCCGTCCTCGATCGTCTCTACGGCCAGGGTGCCGCTAAATTGGTCCACACTGATGGCATAGTTGCCGGCGGCAACAACGACCGCCCCACCTCGCATCAGGTATTGATCCACGGCATAACGCTCTACCTCGCTCATGCCCTGGGGCGCAACGACCAGCAGCACATCCACATTAGTGGGAACCTGTCCGCTTGTTAAGTCGAGGGGCTGAATGGTGTACTCCCGGCGCAGTTGCTCGGCAATGGCATTGTATTGTTTCAACGAGGGTGACGGCTGGCCAAAGGCGTTGGGGACGGCTGTGTCAGGCGGAGTCCACAGCCCCACTACTTTGAGGAAGCCGGAGGAAGCCCGCTTAAGGGCCGACTCAATGGCTGTGCGAACGCTGGCCTCGCTGAGGTCGCCCGAGGGAAAAAGCAGTTGAGCCTGATCGCCCACCTGCAAAACCATATGCAAATAGTAGCTCTGGTCTGAAAATAAGGAAGTAAGGATGGGCTGCAGCCCAAACTGCTCCTGCAGCATCTGGCGGTTCACCGGGCTGTTAGGATCGTCAACGTCAAAGCTTTCAAAAGCAAATTTGCCGTTCGAATTTGCGGCTAGGGACTTGGCAACTTGCTCGATGGTCGCCGGTGCCTGGGCCAAGCCTTCCGGCAAGGTGTTTGGCGTGGCATATAGGCTTAACTTGACCGGCTCCTCAATCGACGCCAGCAGTGCATCGATACTCTGAAATCCAAAAACGGACTTTTTGATGGCCCGGGTCAAGTCGTATTCTAGGTTGCGTAGGCGCACATCCACATCACCGCCGCGGAACGGTTGGACTTCGATCAAGTCTTGAAAGTTCAGAACCTCACTCTGGTCACCGTAACGGATCAAAATATCAAAATAGGCATTGACCACCGACGCCCCATACCGGTCGGCGGCCTGAAGCGGAGTCGGTTGGATGCCGTAGGTCTGATTCGCCTCAGCCTCCTTCTCCGGATCCTCCAGGGGATCGATGATTTCGACAACCACCTGACCATTGGAGGCCAGGCGATACTCTTCCAGTGTGTCCTGAATGCGCGGCACGAGCGGCGCCAGGAGCGGGTGGGTTTTTTCGCTGAAATAGCCCCGGATGAGCAGCGGCTCCTGCAAATTGCCGAGCAAATCGGTAGTAGCCGGTGCAAGGCTGTACAGCTGCTGCTCCGTTAGATCTAACCGGATGGTACCGAGTGAAAACAACCAGATATTGAGGACTACCAGGTTCAGGCCGGCCAGGGTAGCAGTCAAAATGAGGCTGCGCCGGTACGGCCAGGCCTGTTCACTCTGGCTCCAGCGTTTGCTGTCCAGCGAGATGACGTTGAGCATCAGGAAAAAGACGGTCAGCGAGAGATAGTAGATTAAGTCGCGCAGATCGACGACGCCGCGCTCGATACTCTCAAACCGGCTGCCGGCCCCGATGGCCCGCAAAATCTGCGCCAGGTTGTCGGTGGCAAAATCGGTCACGCCGCGAGTGCCGACGAGATAGAGGAGACCGCCAACGATTGCCGTCACGATGAGTGCTACAATCTGGTTGTCGGTGCGAGACGAGACGAACAGGCCCACGGCCGCATAGGCCGAGGCCAGCAGCAGCGCGGCCAGATAGCCGCCCCAGACGGGCCCCCAATCTAAATTACCTATCAGTGACACGGTGATTGGCATAAATAGGGTCAGCGCCAGTGCTACGCAGACGAGGGTCATCACTCCCAAAAATTTACCCAGGACGAGTTTTAGCGGGTGCACCGGCAGAGTCTGCAAAATTTCTAACGTGCCGGTCTGCTGCTCCTCGCTCCACTGGCGCATGGTTAGCGTGGATACCAGAAAAATGAGTAATATCGGCATCCAGCGAAACATGGGCCGCACATCGGCGATGCCGCGGGCAAAAAATGCCTCCACCCAAAAAAAGGTAAACAGCGTTGCCGCCAAAAAGACGGCGACAAAGATCAGGGCCATCGGCGAGCTAAAGTAGCTGTGGAGTTCCTTACGAGTGATTGAGAAGGTTTGGTTCATAGTTTACGCTACAGGTTCCTCCATTACGAATTTTCGCCGTTGGTTGGGGCCATGGTACGATGGGTCCCCTTAATTTGGGTCGACATATCTACCTGCCCCGGCTGCACATTGGCCAATTCGTTGAAGACCGACTCGAGAGTCTTGGCATCACGCCGCAGTTCGCGGACCGGCCAATTTTTTTCGTGCGCGATCTGATAGATCGCCGGGCAGAAATCGGCGTCTTTATCGCCCCGGACGCGATAGCCGGGATGACCTTCTTCAGTTGTCATTTGTTCGATAAAGTGGGCTCCGGCTAGCCCTCTGAGGGCTCGCTCAACTCCGGGAACACGCTCCTTCAGGATCAGGATGGCATCAGCCGTATCGGCTAGCTCGGCCAGGTGGGCATCGGCCCTGACTTGACCATTCATAATAATAATGACACGGTCGCAGACCGCTTCAACTTCGGACAGGATATGAGAAGAGAAGAGAATGGTGCTGTGGCTGGCCAGGCGACCAATCAAGCGGCGAATTTCAATAATTTGGGTTGGGTCGAGCCCGATTGTCGGTTCATCCAAGATGAGCAGCTTAGGACGATGCAAGATCGCCTGGGCCAGCCCAACCCGCTGCCGAAACCCTTTACTCAGTTCACCAATAGGTCGGGCCAGCTGATTTTCAAGTCCGGTGGCATAGATGGCTTCGGAGAGGTGCTCTGTTTGTTGAGGGAGCGGAATCTCCCGCAAATCGGCCATCAGGCGCAAGTAGCTTTGCACTGAAAGCTCCGGGTAAAGCGGGGCATTTTCCGGCAAATAGCCGATCCGCGCCTGGACCTGGCGAGTATGGGCGATCACATCCAGCCCGTCAATTTCAACACGACCGCTGTCCGGCTGCAGATAGCCGGTTAGAATTTTCATAGCGGTTGATTTTCCGGCCCCGTTTGGACCGAGCAGCCCTACCACTTCACCCGCCGCCACTTGAAAGCTGACGTCTTGTAGCGCTTCGATGGGGCCATAGGCTTTGCTAACATTGACAACGTTGATCATAAATCCCTTGTCCTAAATCGTGTTTCGCTCAATTCTCCCTTAGTTCAGCCGCGGCTTCCATCACCTGCTGCAAGCGGGGAATCATCTCGGCCGGGTTGGGGTGGATGCCTTCGGTCACCAGAGCGTTGGCAAACAGCTGCTCGATTAACAGCTTAAGCAGAGGATCATCCGCATTGGCCGATCGCCGAGCCGCTAGGTTTCGGATAAAATCGCTGTTGCGGTTGATCTCCAAAATCTTCTTAGGGATCTGGTAATCCTTGCCCAGCAGACGCTGCACCCGCTGCATGCTGGTGTTGACCGCATTCGGCGGGTTGACCAACCGGCAGGGACTGTCAGTTAAAATTTTGCTCTCCCGCACGTCCTCGACCTGGTCACCCAGAACTTCTTTGACGTGGGATATCAACGTTTCAAAATCGTCGTTGGAAATGGCTTCCTTATCATCTTCTTTCTCTGCTGCCTCGTCCGCTTCGGGCAAATCCAGGCCGGCATCATCAATATTCTTCAGCGGATTACCGTTATGGTCGGTTAGGCTAATCAGCATAAAGCTGTCCAGCGGATCGGTCAGGTAGAGTACCTCGATGTCGTGTTTCTTGAAGTATTCAAGGTGCGGGCTGCGGGAGATTACATTGAAGTCATCTCCGATGATGTAATAAATTTCGGTCTGATCGGGCTTCATGCGGTCGACATACTGGGTCAACGAGATCAGGTCATCGGCGTTTTCGCTGTGGCTCGATTGGAAGCGCAGCAAGCTGGTGAACTTGCCTTTGCTGTCAGGATCGGTGGCAATACCTTCTTTGATGAAGCTGCCAAACTCATACCAAAAGGTGCGGTAGGTGTCGGGCTTTTCCTCGGCCAGTCTTTCTAGCTCGCCGGACAGACGCCGTACCAAGATGGACTTAATTTTTGCCAATAGCGGCGTGGTCTGCACCATCTCCCGCGAGACGTTGAGCGGAATGTCCTCCGAGTCGACCACGCCCTCGACGAAGCGGAGGTAGTTGGGCAGCAGCTCCTTGAAGTTCTCACGGATAAGGACTTTGCGGGAGTAGAGTTTTAGGCCGTAATCTTCCTTAGCGCCAAACATCTTGTAATCCTTCTTCGACGGCACAAACAGCAGTGCATAGAATTGGACCGGTGCGTCTGCCGAGGTGTGGATGCGCAGCAGCGGGTCGCCAAAGTCGAACGTAAATTGGCGGTAGAAGTTTTTGTATTTCTCGTCATCGACCTCGCGGGGTGACTGGCGCCAGATGGCGGTCTGCTCGTTGACCTGCACAAACTCTTTCTTACCCTTTTCCTCACCTTCAGCCGGCGGCTTTTCTTCTTTGAGATAGATCGGAAACGCCACAAAATCGGAGTGATTCTTGATTACCTGCCGGATTCTGTAATTCTTGGCAAATTCTTTGGCATCTTCTTTGAGTTTGATTTCAATGGTCGTGCCCCGCTCACTCTTGTCTGCCGGGCCAATGGTGAACGTTCCCTGACCGGTTGAAGACCAGACGGCAGCATGGGCGTCGGGCTGAAAGGAACGAGAGGTAACGGTGACTTCCTCGGCAGCCATAAAGACAGAGTAGAAGCCGACACCAAACTGGCCTATAATATCGGAGGTAATGCCTTGCCCTTTCGGGTCGGCTTCTTGCATCGCCTTTAAGAAGTTTTTCGCGCCGGAGCGGGCAATAGTACCCAGGTTTTCGGCCATTTCCGTCTGGGTCATACCGACCCCGGTATCGCGAATGGTCAAGGTTCGGGCGTCTTCATCCGCCTCAATATGGATGGCCAATTCGGCTTCCTCATCCAACACATTGCGGTTGGTCAGCATCTCAAATTTGATTTGATTGAGGGCATCTGAAGCGTTGGAGAGCAATTCTCGCAGGAAAATCTCTTTTTCGGTGTAGAGCGAGTGAACGAGAATGTCCAGAAGCTGTTGAATTTCGGCCCGAAATTCAACCTGGTTAATTTCGGCTTGGGTGTTTTCTTTAACCTTTTTTTTGGCCATGTTTATCCACCTTTTTTAAGTATTTGACAATCCGGATTTCCGCAGTTTGCGACAAATAGTTTTTAAGATTCCATGCGTGCCAGGCGAACTCTTAACTTATTACACCGGCGTAAGAATTTTACCAATATAGTATAAGATATTTGTTAGAATTTGAGTATTTATAGGCGTTGTCGACTGTCAGAATTTCTTGGATGGTAAGGCTGCTCTGCCGGGTGGTCGATAGAAGACCGTAGAGATTAAGCAGATCTCTGCGGTCTGAGTCGCTTTCCCGTTACTCAGGTTGGGAGAGGTCAAGGTTATTCTCTTCAATTCCCGGTTCCTCAGCCGGCGGCTGTGCTAAGAAGTCGTCCCATGTTTTATCGATCAGGTTAGTGCCCGTAAACTCAGCCACCTGCACGTAGTAAGGCGACTCCGAGGAACCGGCGATAAAGCCGCTGCCGTTTTCACTCCTGGCCCCAACCCGGAATGTGTAAGTATCTTCTTGGTTTCCCGTCCGGGTTTTCAGGCTAACTATTGCTTGCGGGACATCGAGCCCAAACGAAGGTTGTTCTTCCCGGCCGACAGGTGCGGTCATTTGGACGGAACTCACTTGATTGAGTAAGCTTGTCAGGGCACTCTCGTTAAAGGTTTCGTCAGCCGCCAAGCCCTTCATGGTCCAGCTTTCACCCACTTTTTCAAATTCAAAGGTACCATTGGCATTCTGCAGGGTTAGGGCAACGGTAGCCGTTTGGGGCACGGTGTAGTAGATCGTGTCAATCCAGGCCGAGGCTTGGGTATTGGCATCAAAACTGGCGACTTCGCCGGTCAGGTAGACTTTAGGCTGGTCATCAAGGCGCACGTGCGTTGCGCCCGTACCGGCAGAGCTGCCAAGATAGAGTTGATGCCGGCTTCCATTTTTCAGCTCAATTTCGATTTGGCGGTTGAAATCCGCCGGACCAACTTTGAGCCGGGTGTGGCTGGCTTCGGTTTGGGTAACCAGCCGGTTGGTTTGAATACCTTCCAGCTTCTCCAGGACGGGCGTGATTTTTTCACCATCAGCCGGGAAATCGTCAGCTTCAGGCAGCACCCAGTCAGCACCGCTTTTACTCAGGACGAGGCGATTGTCGTTATCCTGAATGGTCAAGCCGACCACGTCGGCGGCTGCAAATTCGGGCAGCAAGGGTCCACCGGCCTGCACCGTGGTTTGGGGCCAAAAGGCATAAACGGCCAAGCCGACCTGCAGCACCAAAATAGCAATAAGAATTTGGTTCAATTTGTTCATGGGTTATTCCGCCTAGTTTTTGGAGTCAACACAAAAAAATTTTCGCGCCTCTCGTATTAAAGAGAGATTTAATTTTTTGCCTCACTCATTCGGCGTCTGCGAGCATAAGAATTTCGCTAATTGAGAATATTCAGGGCCGCATTGACTATCGGGAATCGTTGCGCTCCAACTGTACCACGGATTGGAATCACATTTATGCCCGGATCGGAAAAATTTTGGGTAGTTTAACATATCTCATAATAATTGTTAATTTTGAGAAAGCAGCATTCTGCGGATCAATATAAAATGAGGCGAAACAATTGCGCGTTTCGCCTCTTGTAGATCACCAGTGATGTCACCTCATTCGGCTTTTATAGCAATTTTCCTGGTTGGCTTTCGAGCCTCCGGTGTCTTTGGCAAAGTAACGGTCAACACGCCTTTCTTGAAGGTGGCATCAACTCTATCGGCTACAACTTCTGTTGGCAGCGGGATGCTGCGTTGGAATGAGCCATAAGAGCGTTCCATCCGGT
>JBFGLD010000009.1:0-21410 GCA_041576335.1 Anaerolineae bacterium
CGGCCAAACCGCGGTGAACCTGACTCAAACGCCCAGCCGTGATGAACAAACGCCCGCCTGGCGGCCTTAAAGCCGACCATGAGCAGTAAAAAAGGCGTGAATAGACTACTTCTAGTCGCCACTCTCCTGCTAGCCTTTGCCCTACGCATCGCTGCCATCGATGAAATTCCACCCGGCCTCTCTCACGATGAGGCCTATAATGGCGTGACCGCCATGCACGTCCTCGACGGACAATATCGTATTTTTTTTGAGATCAACAAGGGTATCGAGCCGCTAATCATTTATCTCGAGGCATTAGCCTTTTACTTTTTTGGGATTAGCCCGGTATCCCTGCGGTTAGTGAATATCTTTTGCGGTTTGCTGACCGTAGCCTTGACGTATCCAATGACCGCTCGACTGTTTAACCGACGCGCAGCCTGGCTGGCAACTGTCGGCGTAGCTATCTCCTTTTGGGCTATCTTTGTCAGTCGCCTCACGCTGCGGGCGGTGACGTTGCCACCATTGTTAATCCTTACCCTCTATTTTCTTTGGCGTGGCCTGAGTCCGACGCCCCCCAACAACCATTCGCCACGCGCCAGAACCATCTCAACCAGAGCTAATAGCTATCGGGAAATTCATAATCTAAAATGGTTTGTGCTTAGCGGACTGGCGGCGGGCACGACCATGTATACCTACCTTTCCAGCCGCTTCGTACCGGTTGTAATTTTGGCGATTTTTGGCTATCGACTATGGCAACGACAGATTCAGAAGTGGCATTGGGCAGGCCTATTTTTGCTTTTTTTTGTCTGGGCCCTCCTTTTTGCCCCGTTAGGTAACTATTACCTTGAGAATTTCGAAAGCTTTACCAGGCGATCGGGTCAAGTTTCCACCGTCCCATACCTTCTGAACGGCGAGTGGGGGCCGACGATTGAGAGCACGCTGGGGACACTAGGCATGTTCTCCTTTAACGGCGACGAAACGGATCGCTACAACCTGGACGGACGCCCGGTATTTGATTGGGTCAACGCCCTTCTGTTCTACATCGGTCTTGGGGTTGTTTTGTTGCGCTTAGCCCGGCCCCCCACTGTAAGCGGCCCGGCAGCCCTGCTACTCCTCTGGGTTTTTTTTATGTTATTACCCGATTTTTTCACCGACGACAGCCCCCATTTTCTGCGCACCATCGGCGCGCTGCCGGCGATTTACATGGTTTGGGCAATTGGCGTCGATACAACTTTGAATTTTGCCCGTTTCTTTTCAACGTCTGCGGCTCGCATCCCACAACCTGAGTCCGGCGCCGCTCGGTACACCTCTCGACTTCCGTTAACCCTGACCGTTTTACTTTTGGTCATTACCAGCCTGCATACGAGCTATGACTACTTTTATCGTTGGTCAAACGCATCCGAGGCGCGGTCCATCTACGGCGCCGATATCGCCGAAATTGCCGACTACCTTCAACGAAACCCTGACGGAGGTTTGCCGGCGATTTCGGCCGAGTTTTACCGTGATTTGGACCCGTTTCGCCTGACCCTTCATTTTCAAGGGCGGCCTCCCTTTGCCATCTGGTTCGATGGTCGCCAGTCATTGGCCTTTCCTCCACCGGGTAGCGGCTTATCCCCGCGTTATGTTTTTTCGACCTCGGCCCCCGCCACCGAGCATTGGTCTCCGTTTCTGCAAGAATCAGCGGCCAAGTCCGCCAGGGCTTACCAGGTGTATTCCCTACGGAATGAAGCCGACTTAGCCCGTGCCTGGACCGCCCTACTTTCGGAAGTGAACAAGGCGAGCCTTAATATCAATAACGACCTGGTACTGTTGGGCCATCGGGTAATTGGCCCGGTCGTCAGCGGTGGCAAGTTCCAGGTTTTACTGGGCTGGCAGGCGCTGCGCAGGTTGCCACCAGACGCCGATTACACTTTTTTGGTACGTCTGCGCGATCGCCAGGGTCACCTATGGGTCGAAGCTGATGGGAATGGATATGCTCCCGGCGATTGGCAACCGGGCGTACGTTCTCTGCAACTGCTGACGTTGCGCTTACCTGGGGACCTGCCCGTACGTACCTACGATTTGACCTTGGAGGTTGTCGACCGCCGTAAGGGTCGCGCTTTAATTACAGCCACGGGTGAGCCTGTTATTTTTTTGGAGACTTTGGCAGCGCAGTTGGCTGCCACCCCTCGCCGTATCGACGCGACGACCTTACCTCATTCCACGGAGTTAAATTTGGCCAACACCTCTGGCAACGTCGAGCCGCCCCTAGCTCTGCGCGGCTATGAGCTTAATCAGCGCATTCTTCGCCCCGGCGATACATTGACCCTGACCCTTCATTGGTACGCGTTAAAAAAGACCCACCACAATTACCAGCTTGAATTTTCTTTAATCAACTCGCGCCATGAGGCACAACCACGGGTTATCTATCGCTGGCCTAATGTTGAGCCGATTGGAGGAGAATGGCCCACCGCCCAATGGCCGGTCGATTACTGGATACAGGACAAGCTCGATTTACCTATTGGGCCTGACCTCCCTCTCGGTCAATTCGAGTTACAAGGAAGATGGATTAGTCAAGAAAGTAAGGCTAACCGGTCGGCCCCGTTTGACTTAGATACGATTACGATTAACGCCCGGTAACATAGCGTAAAATTATTTTGACTTGTCATCGTGTTCAAACTGATGATATAATGGAGTTAATTAGTCCCATCGTTTCTACGCGGCCTGATAGATGTCTGTTAATTGTGGTCATATTCTTATCTTACACGCCAAGGAGTTACCTTGATGTCAATGCTGGAAAACGCCATCGAAGCCATCCGCGCAGGCAACAAAACAGAGGGTCGCCAAATCCTTGAACAGATTCTCGAAGCTGAAGAAGATAATGAAGACGTCTGGCTCTGGTTGAGTTCGGTCGTTGATACGAATGAAGATCGTGAGATCTGTCTTGAAAACGTATTGGCGCTCAATCCCGATAACATTGTCGCTAAAAAAGGATTAGAGGCATTGCGATCCGGGACCTTCAACGTGCACGAGATCACGGGTGAAACACTCGAATTAGAAGAACCAGCGGACCCGTTTGCTGACACAACCTTTCACGATCAATTCTTCGGAAGCCTCGACGAGCCGTCCGACGAAGACGAAGACGATGGCGATGACGAGATTGAATGGCCCAGCGGGATAGAGGGCCCGGGCGGCAAGGCTAAGACAACCCAAAAAGGGCGAAGTCTGAGCCTGCGGGTGATCCTACTGGTATTGATCGCATTGGTTGTCGTGTGTGGGTTAGGTGCGGCGGCAGCTTATAACCTATTTCTGGGCGCCGGAGATGGTGGCACTTTCGGGGGACAACAGGGTCAAGAAGCTCCGGTCGGAGGCGAAGAGCCCACGGCTACCCCCACCAACGTGCCAACGCCCACGGCAACACCCACGGCTACAAACACCCCGTTCTTGCTGCCTACTGCTAAACCGACACCTGCGCCGAGCCCAACAGGAACCAGGGTCGTTTCCCCCACGCCGCCCGGCGGTTAGCGCGGCGGCATACATAGCTCTATCAACCCAGCAGCTTCCACAATTTATCATTTCTATCGGTTAGCGGATGGGAGGCAAGGTGTGGTTGTCTCCTATCTCGTTTTCTTGCGTCTCAAATTCCTTAGAGTATAATGCTCTGATTATTAAGCTTTTTAGAAAGACGATTTTTCAAGAGATCAAACGTGAAACGAACATTAATTTTGCTCCTCAACCTTTTGCTTATCATCATAGCATTCCGGGCACCGGCCATTATGGCCCAGGATTTGCCCGATGTTTGCCAAGAGTCGAGCAACATTTTGGTTAATTGCAACTTCAATAATGGCTTGGACCACTGGCAAAGTTATATCGAAGATGGAGGCGCCAATTTTTCGGTGCTCCAGGGGGGTGGTGAGTGTCACGCCCCGCTGTGCCCGGCGGCTTACATCGTCACCGAAGGCCATTTCGTAGGCGGGCTGTACCAACAAGTATCCGTTTCACCCGGAAATACTTACTATGCAAATATCATTTGGCTGGTGTTTGACTCCTTAGCCAATGATGCCAGCGTAAACGGCGCTGTGGGCGGCATTGGCCGTCGGATTGGGATCGATCCATTTGGCGGTACCGACTCCCGCTCGCCCAACGTCGTATGGAGTGTCGACAATTGGCGAAACGACTGCAAAATTTGCGGTGTTGAGCAAGTTGTAGTCACAGCCCAGGCAGAAGTTATCACCGTATTTCTAAGAATTGACGATACCTGGCGGGTGCGCGCCAAGGAAAAAGGATTTGCGATTCCCCCCACCAAAGACCAGTTTTGGATTGATGACCTGGGCTTAAAGCAGATTGAGGAGGGATCAGACCTCATCCCAACGCCCACGCCCACCGAAGCACCCCCTGCAACCGATACGCCGGCGCCCCCGCCCCCTACCGCTACGGCCACGCCTCAGCCCAGAGCCTTAACGGAGACGTCTGATGCGCCGGCCGAAGGGCTGCTTGCAGCTGCCGAGAGTGAGTCAGCTCCGGACCAAGAGGCCGGACCATTAGATATGGAAGGCGCCGCCGCAGACGGCGAGTCGCCAGAGTTGGTGGATGTTCAAACAACTCCAACCCCACTTGCCGGCGGGCCGGCCGCCACAAACACCGCTGCGCCACCACCAACCCTGACCCCGACTATGACACGCACGGCGACTCCGACCCGAGACCGGCAACTTGTGGCGGCGATCGCACCAACCGCGGCACCACAGCCGCGTCCGGTCTCGGAGCCGAGGTCTGCCGGACCAGCCACCAACCTCTGGGAACTGGCAGGAACAACGGTCTGCATCGGCGGCGTATTTGTGTTGATGATGGGTGTCGTTTTGGCTGGTTTGACCTGGCTTTACCGGTTAGGCTGGGGGAATGCACGAGATGAGGAACCGGGCGACGAGCTGGACGAGGACGTCGCCGAGGTTGAAATTGAGATTATTCGGTAACAAGACAGGAAGCAGCAGTTCAGTTCGCGATTAACTGCCTGATTCGCCCTTCACTACTCTGGCCTTCAAGGAAAGCAAAATGTCCTTAGATGAATTACACTCCCCCGAACCTACAACCATCTCGCTACGATGTATTAGATGCCAAGATTCATATCCGGCTGACAAAGTTCGCTATCTGTGCGATTGTGGCGGATTGCTGGACGTTTGGCATGAGCTAGAGCTGCTCCGCCCTGAAATCAATCGCCGTCTGTTTGATGGTCGATTAAGTGGTGCTCCGGGACCGCGGGTAATACCCACAGTCAATTCCGGAGTCTGGCGCTATCGGGAGATTATCCTGCCCTCGACGCTGGACAACATCATTTCCCGACCTGAAGGAAACACACCCGTTTATGAACATACCTGTGTATCGCAGTGGGTTGGCCTAGAAAATTTTTTCCTTAAGCACGAAGGCGAAAATCCCACCGGCTCGTTTAAAGATCGAGGGATGACGGTCGGCCTTACCCAGGCCAAAAGAATGAGCGCCCGAGCCGTAGCGTGCGCATCGACAGGCAATACCTCAGCTTCCCTGGCCGCCTATGCAGCTCTGGCCGGTATCCCGGCCCTGATTTTTATTCCGGCCGGAAAAGTCGCGGCCGGAAAGCTGGCTCAGGCTTTGGCCTACGGAGCCACGACGCTCCAAATTCAAGGCGATTTTGATGATGCTATGCGCCTCGTGCGCCAAGTCTGTAACGAATTGGGGGTTTATCTTCTTAATTCGCTAAATCCGTTTCGCCTTGAAGGGCAGAAATCAATCGTTTTCGAAATATTGCAGGGCTTCCAGTGGCAGCCGCCCGACTGGATCGTGTTACCTGCGGGAAATCTGGGGAATACGGCTGCCTTTGGCAAAGCGCTCTATGAGGCCAGCCAACTCGGCCTGATCGACAAAATACCCCGTATTGCTGCAGTGCAGGCCGTGGGTGCCAGCCCCTTCTACCAGAGTTACCAAACCGGATTTTCCGAACGCAAAACAATGAAAGCCGAGACGGTGGCTACGGCCATCCGGATCGGTAATCCGGTCAGCTATGAGCGAGCTATTCGCACTTTGAGCTGGACCGATGGTGTGGTCACCACCGTGACTGACGATGAAATTATGGATGCCAAGGCCATCGTAGACAGCACCGGCATTGGCTGTGAGCCGGCATCCGCCGCCTCGGTCGCGGGCGCACGCCGTTTGCTATCAGAGCAGATTATTACCCCAGACGAAACAGCAGTCGCCATCTTGACCGGAAATTTGCTGAAAGACCCAACAACTACCGTCGATTACCACACGGGCGCCCAGCCCAACGCTCAATTTTCTAACCCGCCGGTACAGGTGAAGGCAGAGCTGGTCGAGGTGCGCAATATTATCGAAAAGCGGCTGCGAGTCTTTTGAAATTTTTAGCGCGGTATCTTACGTTACCCCCTATGCGCCAAAGGTGGTGCTCGGATTTCATTCGGCCATAAAAGAGCCCGTTTATTCCAGAGATCCCTGCCCTGAAATCTTAGGCGTGCGCGGAACATTTCGTTAACTGGGAAAAGTCGAATTAACTTGAAGCGGAGATATACTATGACCAAGATTAAAGTTGGCGTTTTAGGCGCAACCGGCGCAGTGGGGCAACGTTTTGTCCAACTGTTGGCAGATCATCCCTACTTCGATCTAACCGTGCTTACGGCTTCTGAGCGATCAGCCGGCAAAACTTACAAAGAAGCGACAAACTGGATCTTGACTCAGCCGATGCCCGCCTCGGTGGCTGAAACGACGATACAAGACACGGCAACCGGGTTAGACTGCCAGCTACTCTTCTCCGCGCTGCCCACAAACTCGGCTCGAGAATGGGAAAGTCAATTTGCGGCGGCCGGCTACGGCGTATTCAGCAACGCCGGCGCTCATCGAATGGATAGCGACGTGCCCTTACTCATCCCCGAAGTAAACCCAGATCATTTGGGTTTACTGGAGGTGCAGCGGCAGCGGGGCTGGACGCGCGGCTTCATCGTAACCAATCCTAACTGCACCTCCATCCCGATGACAATGGCCTTAGCTCCCCTACAGGCCCGCTTCGGCGTGGCGGCGATTATCGCAACCTCTATGCAAGCCGTTTCCGGGGCAGGTTACCCCGGCGTACCGAGCTTGGATGCGATTGATAACATCATCCCCTTTGTGGCCGAAAGTGAAGAAATCAAAATGAACGACGAACCCAACAAGATGCTGGGTAGTTTTAATGGACGGCAAATAACTATGGCCGGTTTTCCCGTGAGTGCCCACTGCAATCGCGTCCCGGTGAGCGACGGTCATCTGGTCACCGTTTCGGTACGCTTTGAGCAGCCGGCTTCAATAGGCGATATCCTGGAGGCTTGGCAAACGTGGGATCCCCTGCCGCAACAGTTAAATTTGCCTTCAGCCCCCAGACCGGCCCTGCTCGTTCGTACCGAAGCTAACCGCCCTCAACCCCGTCTGGATCGAGATGCCGGCCGGGGAATGGCTACGACCGTCGGTCGACTGCGGCCCTGCGCCGTGCTGGACATGCGTTTCGTGGCCTTGGCTCACAACACCATTCGGGGCGCAGCGGGTGGTTCCGTATTGAATGCTGAATTAATGTATGCGCAAGGATTGCTGGATACCTTTAAAAAAGCGGAAGAGGCAAGTACTCATGTACCCACTTAAATCCATGGCCGAATTTCTGGGTGACCGCGTGGTCTACCGGAATCTGATCCCGGTCGATCCATCTCTGCCGCGACTTGCCGATATTTGGCAGGAAATAGGTCTTGATTCCTTTCGAATTCCCCGTAAGACGGAGCCGATTTACGCGGCGGCCGTCTACCATATTCTACAGACAGCCCAGTCCCGGCGAGGGGTCTCGCCCTTAAAACGTCTGCTGTTTGTCGGCGACACCCCCATGAATGACGGCACATCCGCCAAAAACTTGGGGCACTACCTGCCCATACGCTGTTTTATCGGCAACGAAAAATTGGCTGAAACCGAAAAAATCAGGGTCGAAGGGCCGCTGCTGCTGGCCAATCGGTGGCAGGCTTTATCCGATTTTCTGACGTGGGTCCAGAACGAGGGTTTTGTTTTTGACGAGCAAACGGCGCTGCTGCTTGACATCGATAAAACGGCCATCGGCGCGCGGGGTCGCAATGATAAAGTCATCGATCGAGCCCGGATCACCGCGATTCGTTTAACCGTGGAACAGCTCTTACTAAGTGATTTCGACGAGAAAGACTTTAGCGACGTTTATGACCGGCTCAACCAATTAGAATATCACCCCTTTACCAAAGATAACCAGGATTACCTGGCCTACATTAGCCTGATGGCGGTGGCCCAAATCTATCCGCCGGAACGCCTATGGGCCGATTTGGATGGCGGTCGCTTGTCCGGCTTTCAGCAGTTCGTGACCATTTGTGATGCCCACCAGCGTGAAATGAGCGCAGGCTTGTTAGCAACCCACCGCGAGGTAACAGCCAATATGGCCAGAGGCGATCCAACCCCTTTCAAAAGTTTTCGCTCTCGTGAGTATCAATGCACGGTAGACCTGATTAACGTGCTGCCTCATGACGCGCCTCTGGCCGACGTCTTAGCCCAGGAGATCGCGCTGACCGGCGAAGTGGCTGAGGTAACTGAGCAGTTGGCCGCCCGGGGCGTGCTGACTTTCGGTCTGAGTGATAAACCCGACGAAGCCTCCCTGCCCCCTGACGACAAGGCCGTCCGGCCCGATGCCCTGCCGCTGCACCGGGTGGTGATGAAGGTGGTGGGTGGGCTTGGTTAATGTTTTTGACGCCGCCGGTTTCAATACAGAATGCGCGGGACCGCAAATCTTCGTTTCCCGCGCGATTGATGGGGGCTAAACCTGGAGTGACAGGGTGCGGATGGCCAAAATCGGAAGTTAAAGACTCCTCAACAGTCAACGCCTTGACATTGTGTCTACTTCTGCTAGAATCTGAGCGTGCGCCACGATCGGTAAATGGGAGATGCGGATGACAATGGCTAAAACCGGTAACCAAGGTAAAAGTCTGTGGCACCGGTTGAGCGGTCCGGCCAAAGTTGGCCTTGGTTTTGCCCTATTAGGCATCATTCTGACGATTATCGGCATATTTAGAGACCCAACCACGCCAGTTACGCTCTGGTCACTGGGCATGGGCAGCTTAATCTCCGGCCTGGTTTGGGGCGTGGTGAGCTGGGCTATCGCCACCGCGGCGGTCGAAGTGGAAAATGATGTCAGCCAGGCCCATGCGGAAATCGCCCAAAAATCAAACAATAAACCCGATGAGCCGTAGTAGCCTTATTTTAACAGGGTTGGCTGGCTTGGTTGGGGCGATTTTTTTGACTGCCCTTTGTTTATTTATTACAATTCAGGGCTGGATCCCTACTCTGCTCAGCGACCCGGCCTTTGCTTGGGGCTTATTCCTATTTTTGGGCGCATTTTCGGTGGCCGAAATACCGGTAATGATCTTTGGCATGCGTCGCATTCTGGCCAGCCATAATCCGAAAGCTGGGTACGTAACCCTCTTTACAAATGCGGCTTATACCTTTTTTGCCGCTGTTTACGCCGCCCCCTTTATTTTGCTTACCGGGCGGTTGTGGAGCGGCGTAGCTCTGGCCAGCTTAGCCCTGGCTCGTTTTTTAGCTTCTTTGGTCTTTGTGCCTCATGAAAAATAAACTTAACCTAATCGATATCCAAGCCCTGATCATTGATATGGACGGGGTTTTGTGGACAGGAAATACGCCTCTGCCCGGCTTAACCACTTTTTTTGACTTTCTGGAAAAGCGCTCTATACCCTTCATCCTGGCGACCAATAACGCCAGCAAAACACCGGCTCAATATCTCAGCAAATTGGCAGATTTCGGGGTCACCGTTGAGGCCAAGCACATTCTGACCTCATCACTGGCCACCGCAGCCTATTTAAGAAAGGAACTCGAACCGGGGGCCGGCGTGTACGTGGTGGGCCAGGAAGGCCTGGTCGAGGCCATGCGCGGAGCCGGCTTTACCCTTCTGACGAACTCCAGCCAACCCGCCAGCGCAGTGGTAGCCGGGATTGACTCCAGCTTCACTTACGATAAGCTGAAGCACGCGGCCTTTCTGATCCAGCGGGGGGCTCGCTTTGTTGGCACCAATGGGGATTTAACCTTGCCCTCGGAGGAGGGCTTTTTGCCGGGCACCGGCTCAATTTTGGCCGCTATTCAAGCGGCTACGGGCGTGACCCCGACCGTGGTCGGCAAGCCGGAGCGGCTGATGTTCGACCTTGCCGTCCAACAGTTGGCCAGCCACAACGACCGTACGGCCATGCTCGGCGACCGCCTGGAAACCGACATCCTGGGCGGCCAGCGAGCCGGGCTCAAAACCATTTTGGTCACCACCGGCGTTGACAACGAGGAAACCATCTCACAAAAAGGCATTGAGCCGGACGCCTTCTTTAGTGGGATTGAGGCCTTGGTTGAGGCCTGGCAAGTCGTCAGGTCTTGAATTATGCCTTACTAGGCCACCTACAACCAGGCACGGCGAGATGAATTGCAGCGGTTCTTTCTGAGTAATCAAAAAGGCCGTTGGCCTTATTCAAACAAAACAGCAACTAAATGAGGGGACACCCCTCAATCTCCCCGGCCTACCGGCAGTTTCTTAAGAGCGTTGGGGGTGCCATCTATGACAGAATTGGTGATCCGACAGGTTAAGACCAATGACCTCGACCAATGCGTCTTAATTGAGGCAGCCTGCTATGGGCCGGAGGGAGCCACCCGGGATAGAGTCAAGAAACGAATCGATCTTTTTCCCCAGGGTTTCCTGATCGCTGAATACGGCGGTCAAGTTGTCGGTTTTATCAACAGCGGGGCCACTAATCTGGACGATATCGGCGACGAAACCTTCAAAGATATGGTCGGCCACGAGCCAACCGGCCGGAATGTCGTTATCTTCTCGCTGGCCGTACAGCCTGAATTTCAGCGGCAGGGATTTTCCATAGCATTGATGTACAGCTTCATCGAGACAGCGCAGCGGCTCAACAAGGAAGAAATTCTGTTGCTCTGCAAACCCAATCTGATCCCTTATTACGAACAGTATGGGTTTATACATCGCGGCCCATCAAGGTCTGCCCACGGCGGCCTGCAGTGGCAGGAGATGCATTTACCTCTGGCAAAAACTACGTAATGCGAAAATAACCCTGCTGCTGTCCCTCTTTTCAAAATCTATCTGAAACGTAAAATGTGGCCTTTGCTCCAATCCGGTGGCACGGCGATGGCGATAGAATAGGCAGACCGGGAGGCCTGAACTCCGCCAAATGATGATTTAGCTTTAAATTCACGACTCACAGCGTCTGACTCGCAACCGAGCATAACCTCTTTGACCGGATTAAAGCCGTAACCACCGATGATAATTAAATCCGTCTCGTACAGTTGGGCCGTACGGATAATGGCCCAGGCTATTGGGCCTTGTTCTTGCACAAATTCAGCCAGCACCCCTCTTGTTTCAAGATATACTTGATAGGCATCCCTAGTCTCCTGACCGGCTTAGCAAATCAACCACTGTACCCAGAACGATTCGAGCGCAGGTCAGCAAATCATCGGCTTCTACAAATTCATTGGGTTGGTGGCAGACACGGTAATCGCCTGCGCCAAAATTAACTGTGGGGATACCGGCATCGTAAATGAAGTTGCGCACATCGCTGCCGTAGGGCACCGCCCAGATTTCCGGCTCTTTTCCGCCGATTTCTTTAATATTACGTTTCAAAACCTCGATGAGAGGAGAGTCAAGTGGCGTTTCGACTGGCTCATTCCACTCTGTAAATTCCAACTGATAGGTAATGACCGGCGCCTCGATTTTGAGTTTCTCCAAAATTTCTTGCAGCTCGCTGGTAATTTGCTGATAAGTTTCGCCGGGCAACATGCGCCGGTCAACCACAAATTCACAGCGGCCAACCGTTGCGTTGTGGGCCTCGCCGGCCTGCACTTGAGTGATCCGGCAGCTTGGATTGGGCGACAGAGGGTGTGTTTGAGTCGAAATCTTCCGGTGATATTCGGCCAGCGCCGTAGCTACCTTTCCAAAGTGAGCCATCACATCGGGAGCACCGGGGGCAGCCAGACCGCAGTGCCACGAGGGGCCGGTCAGGGTAATTCTATGCCAGGCGACCCCTCGGCTGGCAGGGCCAATGCGCAGATCGGTTGGCTCCAAAACAATGGCGTAATCGCCGGTGTATCCCTCTTGCAGCAGGGTACGGGTTCCCGGTTCGTCCATCTCCTCACCCATTGAGGCTTGAAGCATCAGCGTGCCTGGAAACGCTGCACCAGAGTCGTGCAGCGTTTTCATAATGACCATCGCCACAGCCAGCGCCCCCTTCATATCGCAAGTGCCGCGTCCGTACAGACGATTTTTCCGGCGAGTCACCTGAAATGGCGGGAATTCCCACTCGCCTTTGTTGCCCTCACCTACCGTATCCATATGGGCATTGAGAATAACGGTAGGGCCGTTGCCCGTACCGCGCAGCCAGGCTACAATCTGGGGACGATCGGGATCTGGCTCTGGGAAAAGTTCCACCTCAATCCCCCAATTTTGCAGCGTATTTAGGATAAAATCGGCGCAGGGTTTCTCTTGGCCGGGCGGGTTGGGGGTGGGGATGGCTACCAGTTGGGCAGTTAAGTCTAAAATGGTCTCTTCCGGCAGAAATTGGTTGAGTGTTTCTTTAGTCACAACCATTTTGGGCCTCAGTCGCTTAAGATTGGGATGATTGTAATAGATTCAATGGCTTTTGCAAACCACCAGTCTATGCTTCCCTGATGGTTAATTTTGGATGTACCGGTTACGTCTGTACCGAGGATTTGTTGGCACAAACATCGGATTATGTTATTATCTCCGTGCATAAAAAGGAAATGGATATGTCCAACCGCCCAGCCCTCACCGGCTCGAATGCCGCCGCACCGCAGCGAGGTTTCACCCCCCCCGAATTTGAAGCACTGAATTATCTAATTGCTTCCACATCTCTAATACGACAAAGGCACGGTAAGTGAATAATAAAACTTCAAATTTTGATGCTCAACTTCGACATCTTGAAAATACGCCCCTGGTCATGACTAGCCTATTAATTCTCGACAGTTTGCATTTGATCTTTGCCCGGCTGCTATTGCCATATTTTCCCCCGACAACCTCGTCACTTTATGTTATGGCTATTGCCACGGTTGAGGTTGCCCTTATCTTGAAAATAAAGGGACGAATCCGCTTTGAGGTGCTATTTCGGCACCTTTGGTTGTTCTTGAGTATTGGTTTTTTGGTCGGTTCCAGCACCATTCTTACCTTTATGGCTGTGGCTTTTATTGACCCCGGCACTGGTTCGTTGTTGCTCAAAAGTTCTATTGTATTTAGCTTGGGGCTGGGCGTCATCTGGCTTCGGGAGCGTTTGGCCTTAACGCAAACAATGGGAGCGACAATTGCCATAGGGGGGGTTGCCATTATCACCTTTCAACCGGCCGACTATTTGCGGCTTGGCTCATTTATTGTGCTCGCAGCCGCTTTAATGTATGCCCTGCATAATGCGCTTTTTAAACGTTTCGGCGAGGGAATGAGTCTGCCCGATTTCTTTCTATTTCGTTTAGGCGGTACTACGGCCTTTTTACTGGTTGTTGCTATTGCCAGAAATGAACTCTATATGCCAACCAGTTGGCAGGCTTGGGCAATTCTATTATTGACCGGAACTGTAAATATTGTCTTGAGCCGAGGCTTATATTACCTGACTTTGAAGCGTCTAAACTTGAGTTTGCACGCGGTTATCTTAACCCTCAGCCCGGTGGTTACTATCGGCTGGACGTTACTTATATTTGGAGTCTGGCCAACGCTTCAGCAGCTCATCGGCGGTGCCGCCGTCATCGCCGGGGTAATGATGGCGACGGGCCTGGTGAGGTTAATGAAGGTGGAAGGTACGCAACAGGTTTAATTTGAGACATCTCGTTGCCAATATTGCCAACCGGCAAACAGAACAGCTGCAATTAGCACAGCCCGAAGATATTTTCGTTTGAAGTGCAATAGCTAACATTTCAGGTGGAGAAATTTGACCCTTGCCGGCCTATTGTGGCTACGTTCAAAGATCGACCGATCAGCGAGCTGCGTGAACTTGGCAGGTTGTTACAGAAAGAAGCAGATGTTATTGCAGTACTGGCCGGATACGACGGACAAAAGCTATCGTTAGTGGTAAGCCGGGCCGATAACGCGGGTGTGAGTGCCAGGGAACTTCTGGCCAAACACTTGGCCCAAATTGGCGGCAAGGGCGACGGTGATGCAAAAAAGCTTAAGGCGGCGGTCCGGCGATAGAGCAGCCAATAGAAACACTCTTTGACAATATCCAAGATGATGTAGTTGAGAGAAAATAATCATAAAGCTGCTTTGAAAGCCGGGCAACTAGCCAAGTCTTAGGCTTTCCCCGAACACCCACACGATTGGCGGATTATTAACTTGCTCTTGAGAATGATCTCGCGTGTCGGCCGTGAGGGGTCTTCGAGCCGTTTTAGCAATAGCTCGGTCGCCGTTTGGCCGATCTCGTAGGTAGGTTGGGCAATGACCGTGACCGGCGGCTCCACCAGCGGAGTCCAGGTGGTTTCGTCAAAACTGGCAAAAGCAACCTGGTCCGGTAGGGCCAGCTTGCTCTCGCGAAGTGCCCGAAACGCCCCGGCCGAAAGCAGCGCATTGCTCGTAAAGATGGCATCGGGTGGCTCAGCCAAACTCAGCAGGCGCATGGCCGCTTTATATCCGTCCTCCTCCTTGGCATTGACATAGCTGGCCAAATCGGCCGCCGGTTTTAGACCGTGATCGATCAATGCCCGCACATAACCCTCGCGTCGCTCGCATCCGGTCGTGCTGCCCACACCAAACATCGCCCCGATGCGACGGTGCCCATCGGCGATAAGATGCTCGACCAACCGGTAGGCCGACCCTACATTATCGATCAGGATATTATCTACCTCGACGCCGCGAACCCGACAATCAATTACGACGATTGGCATGCCCAGACTAAATGTCTCGGCAAAATTGTCGGCCGTTTGGCGTGTGGGCGAGAGAATCAGGCCGGCCACGTTTTCATCACGCATGAGGTTAAGATACATCGTCTCTTTGTCCGGATCTTCGTCTGTATTGCACAGAAAGATACTCATTCCCTGCTCATAGGCTATATCCTCGACTGCACGACTGACCGACGTAAAAAAAGGATTCTGAATATCGGACACAATAAGGCCGACAATATTTGACTGCTGAACTCGAAGGCTGCGGGCGACACGATTGGGACGATAATCTAGCGCCTGCACCATCTCTAAAACATGGTCCCGAATCTCTGGTCGAACGTGCGGCTTGTCGGCCAACACTCGTGAAACCGTTGCCGTGGACACCCCGGCAGCGTCGGCCACATCTTTGATACTTGTCATAGGCTTTTGATCCTTGCTAAGTTGATTTGGTTGTTTTTAGACGAATTCGTTACAACATAATTGTAATCGATTACATACCAACTGTCAATTCGTGGTTTCAGGCCATTGAGTAAGCTACTGCAGCGGCAGTGGCGGCTGCCAGCACTGGCTCGTCTCGTTGAGGCGAATGCGAGCCACCCACTTGACCCAATCGTAACCGCGCTGACCTGGCACTACCAACCTTAGGGGCAAGCCGTGCCCGTGGATTAACGGTTGGTCGGCCACCTCGGTAGCCAACAGGCAAGTCCGGGCCGTGGCCAATGAGAATCGCCGCCCATAGCCGGAAACTGCTTCAACCGTTACGCTCCGAGCCTCGGGCTTAACTCCAGCCATATCCAGCAGGCGCATCAGGTAAACGCCACGCCAGGCCTGGGTTGTGTAAAACCCGCCGGTGCAATCAAGTAAGGCTGTTTCCGTATCAGAGGCCAGTTGTTTGAGTTCAGAATAGCTCAGACGCAGTGGGCATTCGACCGCCCCTTCTACAACCAGCCGCCACGTCGCGATAGCAATGGGCTGGGGGCGGTCGAACAGCCAACTGGTAACCGGAAAGATGCCGGTAAAGCTGCCTACCTCGTAAGAGCCGGTGAACCGGCGGGCCGCTCCCGGTAATGTCGTGAAAATCTTGGCCGGTTCGGCCAGTTGACGCACAGCCAGCCCGGCTAGGCCAAAGGTCGCCAGCCGAAAAAAGGTCCGCCGGCTGCGCGCGTGTGGGATCCGCCACACATACAATTTGGCAGCGGTATGCCAGGCCAAAAAGCCGATCAGGAGGACGGCGAGAAAGCCGTGGAGCACGATCAAACTCAAGCCGGACAGATAAAGCGGTCCACCGTAACTCCAGAGAAACCCGGTAACGAGCGTGGCCAGCAGCAGCACGGTTAACAGAATGAAACCAAAGCGACCAAGACTCCAGCACCAGCGTCGTTTGAAGGCGTCGAAGATGATCAGTCCTTTCCAGTAAATCAATGCTGTCACGGCGTAAGCAGCCACACCATGCAGCCACAGTATCCAGCTATAACCTTCCGAACCGGTAATCAGGCCGCCAACTCCGGTCGTGAACTGGATTGTGAGTAATAGAAGCAAAACTGTATTAGCCCATGGGTAGCGCATAACTTGAAAGCTCCGCAAAAATCGAGAGTGGAGAAAAAGGAGAGTGGTTATTCGGCCGGTCCGAACTAACATCCTTCTCTGACGTTATCTACAATAATCGAGCACGGTTTGTACTAAAATATTAGCCAAATCACTCAGCGATTCCAAATCAACCCACTCTTCAGCGGCGTGGGCACCGCCTCCAATTGGGCCGATCATCACCGTTTCGACCCCGGCTGCCGCCAGCAAAGCGGCATCGGCCCAAAAGGTTTCGCCAACGTGGGCCGGGGCTTGGCCCAGTACCTGGGTAGACGCCCGCTCGGCCGCTTGGACGATAGCCGCCTCTGCTGAAACCTCGAAGGGATTTCGGACAAAAAAAGATTTAACCGTGGCTTTGAACGTCGGGTCTGCTGCGGCCAGCGTATCGATGATGTGCTGCAATTCGGCCACTACTTGGGCCTCGCCCTCGCCGGGGATAGTGCGCCGCTCGATTTTTAATTGGCAGCGGGCAGCGTAGGCGCTCAATTCGGTACCGCCTGCGATCAGCGCAGCGTGCAGCGAAGGGGGGCCTACCAGCGGGTGTCCGGATTGTCGACGCAGTCTCTGTTCCAGCGTATCCAATGCGGCTAGAAAGCGACCCATCCGCATATTGGCGTCGATACCCTCATCGAACCGGCTGCCGTGGGCAGCTCGGCCAACAGTCTCCACCTCGAGCCAGATGAAGCCTTTATGAGCCCGACACAGCTTCATTTGGGTGGGTTCGGTCACGATGGCGCCATCAACCGGATAACGATTGATCACATCAGCCGTGCCCAGGCTGGCGTACTCTTCGTCGGCCACGGCTGCAACCAATACGTCGCCGCCGAGCGAGACCTGCGCTTCGGCCAAGGCTTTGACCGCGACCAGGCAGGCCGCCACGCTGCCTTTCATATCAAACGCCCCGCGTCCATACATGTTGCCGTTTCGAAGGTCGGCCGAGAACGGAGCATCCATTCCGGCAACGCCAACCGTATCGATGTGGCCGTTAAGCATCAACGAGCGTCCCCCGCCCGTGCCGCGTAACCTTCCCACGACACTGACTCTTCCTGGTGCGGCCTCGTGCGTGGCTGCCTCCAGCCCAAGATCACGCAACGCCCCGGCGATATAGGTCGCGATTTCGGCTTCGCCCGGTCCGCCGGGAACCAGGTCCGGGTTAATCGAGTTAATTCGGATTAACTCGGATAGCATTCGGGTCAAATAGCTGCGATCAATTTGAGGTTTCAAAGCGGTATCCTCTGTTTTTACTTCGTTTCAAAGGGGCCTACTATGATTCCCTCTTGCTGCGGCTCCGATCCCTTAAGCGTCAAATTATGCCATTGGCCCGGCCCTTCGGTCCGGTAGGGCAGCACATGCAAGGTCAATGGCCCCGCGTCGGGCGGCAAAGGCAGCTCGTAAAAGTCGCTCACGACCTCGCCGGGGCTCCACAGGGTAGTCGGGTAGCTGCTTAGCACCGGGTGGGCGGCATCCTGCCGGTAAATTTCCCGGCCGGTAGAATCGATCAGCCGTAACGAAAGCGAGTAGTCCCACCCGACTTGCTGCGGCACGCGCCAGTAAAACATGAGCTGCAGGATAGGTCCGGCTTCGCCGCCGCCAGGCGTTGCCTGGGGTAGAATTGCTGCCCGGTAGCCGATCAAGTCGAGTTGATCTTCTAAGTTGGCGTTGAGTAGGTTTAGATCGGCCGGCACCTCAAACTGGGGTTCGGTGCCGAGATAGATCAGCGGGCCAACCATGCTAAGATACGGCGTACCGATCAGGTCGGTGGGTTTTCGAGTAAGATAAACCGGCCGGCCGGCCGCACGGGCCGCCGCCACCTTTTCGGGCCAGCGGTCGAGCGGATTACGGGCGGTAATATCGGGCCGGCGACTTTCAACCAGTTGGTAATACTTAATCGGCGTATATTGCTCCCAATCTCCCCAAATGATGCCATTAGGTTTGACATCGGGCAAACTGCTCTCCACAAAACGCTGTGCTTGCGTCCCGCGCAGCAGCTGCCGCCATTCATCTAGGGGGGCCACGGCCGGCGCGTATTGGATCCGCCAGTTAGGCCAGGCAAGTGCGTAAACGAGGATTATGAGCATGAGAGCAGCCGTGATAAATTGAATAAGCTGCAAATTTAGAGAAACGTAGGGCGAAGCGCGTGATGCGTAGGGGATTAACCGTAAAAGATGAAACGTCACATCCAAAATTCCAGTGAGGCCGAGGCCCAGCCAAACGGCAAAAATGAAATAAGCAGGCATGAGATACCAGGTGGGTGCTTCGTTAAGGTTCACTACTTCAAAGTCGAGGGTAAACAACAGCAGCAGAATGACCAGTAGGCTTTGGAAAATAAAATGGGCCTGGCTGCGCCAAAGAAGCAGCATGCCTCCCAATGTAGCCAGGATAACACCAGGCCACGAGAGCTGGGCCAAAATGTCGTGTCCAATGAAAGTCAGGCGGGCGGGCAAAAATGCCGGGTCTATAGAGAAAAAAAGGCCTGAAGAATCACCGGAACCCACTAAAAACCAGAAGCTCTGTAGATCGGTGATGCGCTCGTGGGTATAAGGCGGGTCGTTGATGCCACGCAGGTAGATAAACAGATAAAGTGACAGTGGCGCCAAGCTGAGTAGGGCCAAGGTGAGAATTCGTCCGGGTTGGCGGAAGAGTCGGCGGTCGTACCAGCCGATCCAGCCCATTAGTGAGGGCAGGAAGAAAATGGTCGTACGATGGTGGGCTAAACTGAGGCCGACCGTAAGGGCTAACCAGCGCAGGGTCCGCTCTGCAGCCAAAAGATCACCGTGCTGGCGCTGCTGCTGCCAGGTAATCGCCAGCAGCGTTAGCAAGGAAAAGAAGAAGACGTTAAAAGAGCGCACCCCGGCAATAATACTCCATTGCCATAAGGTTAGGCCGAATGCTAGAGTAAACCCGGCTCCAATGGCGCCGGCCCAGACGGGGGAAAGGTAAAATGTAGAATGTGATACGCAAGGGGTGAGGCGATAAACGACCAGCGCAGTTGTCGCTGCGGCCAGTGCCCCGCCGAGAGCGGAAAAGAGATTCATGCGCCAGGCCATCGAGCCAATGGGAATGAGCAGCGTCCAGAGCTTACCGGTTAATATGTAGAGCGGATAGCCCGTGGTGTGAGGAATGCCCAACAAGGGACCGGCCAACTGATGCTCACCCGCATCGCCGCCAACCACGCCCGGCGCAAGGGTAAGGTAATACAGGATGAATACGGCAACAAATACAACAAGAAAAAGAAAACGGGCCGTAAATGGTGACGGGCGTGAAGCAGAGAGCTCACCTTGGATGGTGCTGAAAAGTGGTTCTTCAAGTGTCATAGCCTAAAATTTTAGAGGAAAGAGATGGAATTGGCGAATTTTAGTTGCCAGACCTACCGCGCGTCAGGTATTATTTTTCAATCTTGGCCGGGATGCATTTGCCTTGAACTTCAAGGGGCTATGTTTTTTGTTTTGCGTTTTACGCCTAAAATACAAAAAAATGGAGAGGAAATTTTCATGCCAACCTTAGCCGACGCAATTGCCTTAGCCGTACGCGTCCATCAGGATCAGCTAGACCGGGCCGGGCAACCCTATATTTTGCACCCGCTGCGGGTGATGTTTCGCCTGGCCGGTGAATTGGAACAGATGGTTGGAATTCTGCACGACGTCGTCGAAGACAGCGACCTAACCTTTGATGATTTGCGCCAAATGGGCTACGACGAGTCGGTGATTACCGCCTTGGACGGGGTCACGCGACGGGATGGTGAAACCTATGAGGCCTTCGTAGCTCGCAGCCAGGCCCATCCGGTGTCACGCCGGGTCAAGCTGGCCGATTTAGAGGACAATATGGATTTGCGCCGCATCGCGGGGGAGATTACCCGGAAGGATGTCGAACGGCTTAAGCGATATCAACGAGCCTGGCAGCAGCTGCAGCCGGGCAGATAAAAGGAGGGTAGGTAGGGCAGCACAACGCGCTACGGCATCGGCAGGGTAATCTCCACCTGAGTGCCGGGCAATCTTTTGTTGGGACCGATCCGAAAGCGGCCATTCATATCCTCGGTTACCGTCGTGCGCACGATATTCAGTCCCAAACCCAGGTCGCTGGCGGGGTCAAATTCAGCCGGCAGACCGCGGCCGTCATCCGACACCGTCAATTTGAGCAGTCGATCTTGGTGACTCAGACTGATTGTAATGTTACCATGACTACGTTGGTTCATACCGTGTTCCAGCGCGTTTTGCAGCAGCTCATTAGCAACAAGGGCCAGGCTGGTCGCTTTTTGAGACGGTAATTCTACGTTATCTCCACTTACGGCAATGTTGATAGTAGCAGCCGGATCAACCATATTGCCAGAAATGGTCTGGGCTAAGCGTTTGATTAAATCGAGCACGCCAACCCGGTCGACGACGGCTTCCGATAGAATCTCGTGGACTGTGGCGATACTTAACACCCGATTGATCGTCTCTCTCAGGATGTCCTGCGGTAAGAGTTTCTTATTTTGGCCGATTTGCAGGCGGAGCAGCATGGCAATAGACTGCAAATTGTTTTTGACCCGATGATGCATCTCTTGAACCAGCGCGGCGTGCACCAGCTGCGCTTTTTCAAGGGCTGTTGCAGCCAGCTCGGTGATAAAGCCAAATAGCTCTATCTCGTCCTCAGTATAATCATAGGGTAATACGGTTTGTACATTGGCCGCCCCAATGACCCGGTCTCGGCTGACCAACGGCATCGCCAAGAGTGACGGAAATTTGCTCTCGCCGGAGCCGAGAATTCGAAAGAAGCGGGGGTCGGCAAAAGCGTTGTTGACGGCAATGGTTTCCCGATGCTCGGCAGCCCAGCCGGTCAGACCTGCGCCGCGCGGCAAGTAAAAGCTGCCGATACCACCTTTCCGCAGGCCGGTCGTGGCCGCCAATATCAATTTATCAGCATGGGTATTGTAG
>JBFGLD010000010.1:0-21066 GCA_041576335.1 Anaerolineae bacterium
CTGTCACGATGGTTATGAGGGCGCACCTTATCTGGAGGAAACTTACTACTTTCGCACTGACCCGGCCTACGGCTTTGCCATACATCGCAACTACCGGGTCGACATCGATTTTGATGAGATTTTTTCGGTTTACAATGGCGATCTGGTTCTGGTCACCCAGGGTTTTCATTCCACAGCTGCCGCGCCCAACTGCAATCTCTACTTCCTGAACTACCTGGCCGGTGATTTGCTTGATGAAGCGCGGGCCACCCCGCCCCTCGATGATCCGGACTTTGCCTGGATAAAAGACGACTGGAAGGCCAATCCGATGCCCCTGCCGGCAGTTGAAAGTAAGCGCGAGCCATTATGAGTCTCCGACCCATCACAGGTACCCACAGGGCACAGGGGACACAGGCAATGAAAATACGTCTTCAGCGGTCAGCGGTCAGTCGTCGCCGGTCGTAGTTGTGGAGGACTCACCACCCATGCAGAGCCTATCACCCGGTAAGATCCGGGCGTTGCAAACAACATCAACCAAAAACGGCATCTTCAACATCTTAGCCATCGACCATCGCGACTCGCTGCGGGTGCTGCTTAATCGCGTTCACCCGGAGGCGGTGCCGGCGGCTAAACTAACCGAGTTAAAACTGGCCATTGTAAAACGAATCGCCCCCCACGCTACCGCCGTAATGCTGGAGCCGGAATATAGCGCGGCCCAGGCCATTGTGGCGGGGGCATTGCCCGGCCATATTGGTTTTCTATTGGCGTTAGAGGCGCAGGGCTATCTGGGGGATCCGTATGCCCGACAAACTACCTTGCTAAGTGGTTGGAGCGTGGCCAAAGCCAAACGACTGGGGGCCGGCGGCATTAAACTGCTCATCTATTACCACCCCGCTGCCGGGGAAGCGGCGGAACGACAGGAAGAACTGGTCAAAGCCGTCGTCTCCGATTGCGCCCGCGAGGATATTCCGCTGTTTCTGGAGCCGTTGGCCTACCCGCTTGACCCGGCGGTGCCGCTCGATTCAGCCGAATTTGCCGCCCAGCGCCGCCGTATTGTGGTAGAAACTGCCCGCCGGTTGGGGGCTCTCGGCCCCGATATCCTCAAAATTCAATTCCCGCTCGATACCAGATACCACTCCGATGAAGTGCTGTGGCAGGAAGCCTGCGCGGAGTTGAACGAGGCCGCAGCTGTACCGTGGGCCTTGCTCTCCGGGGGCGACCTGTATGACAGCTTCAAAGGCCAGCTGCGGGTGGCCTGTCAGGCCGGTTGTTCCGGCTTTATGGTCGGGCGCGCCTTGTGGCGCGAGGCCATTTCAGCCAGTGAGGCGGAACGCGAAGCCGTCTTGAGAAATACCGTGCGGTCCCGTTTTGAGGAATTGTCACAAATTGCCGCCGCCTACGGGCAGGGATGGCAGAAAAAACACCGGCTGCCTGCTGTTGACGAGACGTGGTACAGGCAGTATTAGTAGCACGCAAAACATATAACGAGGATGCGATCAAGTTGTGAAAAGGTTACCCCTTTCAACTTCCGGACAATGCCAGTTGCAGTGAAAGACTGCTTTAAAAGTCAAGGTTGATAGACTGGGCCAGTCTGAGAAGTCTCTTTTAGTGAAAATTTTGCTACAAAAGCAGGGTATAAATAGCCCAGACAGACCATTTTGAGACTGGCCCAGTCTTTTTAAACAGCTTCTGAGGGTTGATTCTATCTCAAAATAATGGCAGTTGTTTGCTGTTAAGTTTTCCTTCGTGCTTTAGCAGCCACTCTTTGCGCCACAAGCCGCCGCCATAGCCCGTAAGCGAGCCGTCGCTGCCGATAACCCGGTGGCAGGGGATGACAACACTAATTGGATTGCGACCGTTGGCCAAACCTACGGCTCTGACGGATTTCTCGTTGCCGATGGCTTTGGCGATGTCTAAATAGGAAACCGTTTGACCATAGCGAATAGTCTTCAATTGCTGCCAGACGGCCTTTTGAAAATCGGTTCCGTCCGGCTCGAGGTCCAGCAGAAATTCTTGCCGTTTCCCCTTAAAATATTCGTCCAACTGCTGCAAGCATTGGGCTACCGGCGGCGGCATCTCCGCAGGGTTGGGCTTGTCGGACGCCGCCTCGACGAAATTGATCGCCTTGATGGCCCGTTCACTTCCGATAATCTCCAGCCAGCCTATTTCGGATTGGTAATAGAGCTTATATTCTTGCTTCATGAGTGCACCAAGTGTAAACATTATACATTATAGTTAACGACCCTTTCGAAGGAGGCAGTCTAGAATAATGATTTTAGAAAAGCAAATCCAAGATCACTTATCATTTATTTATGGTGTTGAAGCTGCCGCGCCAATTTTTGAGCAGCTCAAAGGCCGCCTGGCCGAGTTTCGCCGGAATCACCCGGAATTGGACCAGGCCATAAACCCCAGCCAGCGCGTTACCGAGGCCGACTCGGTCCTGATCACGTACGGCGACCAAATTCAGGAGCCAAACTTGCCCACCTTGCGCAGCCTGGCCCAACTGCTGGCAGCTGAGCTTACTGGAATAATCAGCAGCGTGCATATCTTGCCGTTTTACCCTTACTCCTCGGATGATGGCTTCTCGGTCATCGATTATACCACGATAAATGCCGGCTGGGGATCCTGGGCTGATGTGGCTCTGCTCCGTGAAAAGTTCCGGCTGATGGTCGATGCCGTTATCAACCACGTCTCGGCTCAGAGCGCCTGGTTTCAAGGCTTTTTACAGGGTGATCCCAAATATGCGGACTATTTCGTCGTGGTCGATCCTGCCACCGACCTGAGCGGCGTGACTCGACCTCGAACCTCACCCCTGCTGACCCCGTTTGAAACAGCCGGCGGCACCAAGCACGTCTGGACCACTTTCAGCGCCGACCAAATTGACCTCAACTATGAAAATCCCCAGGTGCTGCTGGAAATTATCGACGTCCTGCTGCATTACGTCTCCCAGGGAGCCGAGTTCATTCGTTTGGATGCCATTGCCTACATGTGGAAAGAAATCGGCACCTCGTGCATTCACCTGCCCCGAACGCATCGCATCATCCAACTATTTCGGACCGTTCTGGATGCCGTTGCGCCGAATGTGATCCTGATCACCGAAACTAACGTACCCCATGCCGAGAATATTTCGTACTTTGGCGATGGCCGTAACGAGGCTCAGATGGTCTACCAATTTTCGCTGCCGCCGCTTATTCTGCACACGTTCCATACGGCTGATGCCACCATTATGCAGCAGTGGGCCATAGGCCTGGAAAAGCTGCCTGAAACGGCTACATTCTTTAACTTTATTGCCTCACACGATGGCATCGGCGTGCGCCCGGCCGAGGGCCTGCTTACCGCCGCTCAAATCCAGGCCCTGGCCGACAAAACCTTGGCCCACGGCGGGCACGTTAGCTACAAAAGCAATCCCGACGGCAGCCAGAGTGCTTACGAGCTGAATATCACCCTGTTCGATGCTCTATCTGATCCGAATGGCGATGAAGCGGTTGACCTTCAAATCGACCGTTTTATGGCCTCGCAGGCAATTATGTTGGCTATGGTTGGCCTGCCCGGCATTTATGTGCACAGCCTGTTTGGGTCATCAAACGACTACATTGGCTTTGAAGAAACGGGCCGAGCGCGGAGCATCAACCGCCAAAAATGGCTGCGAGGCGAAGTCGAGGCGGTGCTGGCCAACCCCAACGCTCGATCCTACAAGGTTTTTCGCCGTTATGTTAACTTGCTCAAGGCCAGAGCAGCCCACCGCGCCTTTCACCCGAATGGTGACCAGCACGTTCTCACCGGCCAACCGGCCTTATTTTCACTGCTCCGAACCTCGCCGGATGGGCATGAACGGGTGCTGTGTATCCACAACATTTCGGCGCAGCCCCAACGGTTTCAAGCAAACCTCTCAAAGTTGTCGCTCCCGGCCAAAGTCCGTGATGTGCTCAGCGATGACGTATTTGAGACCGGGGACCAAACATTGGAACTGATGCTAAAGCCCTACCAAGTCAAGTGGTTGGCGGGGTGATTGGTTTGGTTTAAATGGATAAATTCTTTGACGACGGGTGGGAGTCCGCTATCGGTTCGCCGCTGCAAATTGACCCACCGCCGCGGTGCGTGAAATGCGTTGATTTGAAGTGGTGATGGATAATCGATTCAACTTCAAAAAGAACATTTCTGGCGACGAACTCTTCTACCTTTGAGCGTACACCTCTGCCGCCAGCACCCACGGATTCTTCGTGCGGGCATTACGGGTCGTACGCAAAATAGCAGCTTTACGGAAACCAACCGCGCGAAACTCGTCGAGAAAGGCTCCACCTTCCTTGGCACCCGAGATTCAGGCAAACCAGTCCGCCTCGCTCGTCCGGATCTCTGGTGGCAGGGGTTCTTTCAAGATCAGTTCGGCTGCGTAGACGGCGCCACCTGACCGGACTACGCGGGCCAGCTCTCGGAATATGGCCTCCCGCTGTGGATTGAGATTAAAGATGCCGTTGATTAAGGCAATATCAATTTCGCTTGCTGCCAGGGGAAGTTTCTCTGCATCTGCCCGATAGAATGTTATGTTATCGGCCCCCGATTCCGCTGAAGCTTGCCGAGCACGATCAAGCATCGTGGTGCTAAAGTCTATGCCGATAATCCTACCGCGGGCGCTTACGCGGCGGGCGGCAATCAAAGAATCAAAGCCTGCGCCGCAGCCCAAATCTAGGACAATACTGTGTAAGGGAATGTCGGCAAAGATCGCCACACTTGAGACGCCGGAAAATGCATCGATAGCGCAGCTGGGCAAGTCGTCCAGCAGATCCTTGGGGTAGCCCAGGCTTTCCGCAAATCGCCGGCCGACGGGAAAGGGATGTTCTGCCTGCGGTCTTTCTGCCGCCGCAGAATAAGCCGTCCGGACGCCATTGCGTAGCCGGTTCGTTCCGTCTTGGTTCATTCATCTCTCCTCTCAATTTGATCTTGGCCCGTTCTATCGTGTTTGGCAAGCGCTCCAAGGAAGCCCATTGATTGAGACATCATCATAGTTTTTCCTGCTTTTTATTACTTCTTCAAACGGTGGTGGGTTTGCCACAGCAAGCGAACAAAGTTAACGGTATGACGGAAAGGATGAATGTGGCTTTGTTCACCGGCGTAGATAGTCCGAATCGGAACCCAATCTAAAGCGTAACCTCGTTGAATGCAGATTGTAATCATTTCAACTTCAAACTCAAAACCCTGTTCGTGGCTGGCGAGCAGTGCCTCGATCAGCCGTCGACTTATGAGCCGGTAGCCAGACTGGTTGTCAGGAATAGGCTGCCCTAACACCCAGGAGAAACTCCAGCGCCCCAGCCAATTGCTGAAGCGCCGAATGAGCGGCATCTCCCTGAATCTGCGGCAACCGATGATTAAATCCGCCCGCCCTTGCCGATAAGCCGACAAAAATTTTGGAATTTCCGCCGGGTCGTGTTGACCGTCTGCATCCAGGGTAAGCACCGCGTCGTAGCCGTTTTCGATGGCCCAGCTCAAACCTGCTTGTAGGACCGCGCCTTTGCCTTGATTCGTGTCCTGGCGCAGCACCGTCGCTCCCGCCGTGGTAGCTTGGGAGGCAGTATCATCAGTTGATCCGTCATCTACGACGAGAACAGGCAGAAAGGCCTTGGTCTTGACGACGACACTTGAAACGTGAGTCGCTTCGTTGAACGCAGGAATAAGCGCCAGAACTTTGTAATTTTCATTGGATTGGTTTGCGCTGATCTGGAGATTGTCCAACCGGACGTGACCTCAACGTTTGCTGCGTGTAATTTGAAGTTTACTATAACCCATTTTTCTGGGTTTGCCTAACCTGGTTGAGCCGACTGGGTATTCAGTTTTCAGGTGACTGTCATCTTTCTCCCGGGCGCTGGGTTGGTTGAACGGCCGTTCGACGACGTCTGGCAACCTCAGCACCCGAAATAACGATGGCCAGCCAGCCCGCGCCGGCCACGTAACCGGCAATAACATCGCTGAAAAAGTGGACACCCAAATACAGCCGGCTGACACCGATCAGAATGATAAAGATGATGACCAGGTTGACCACAATGAACTTATTAACACGAGATTTGATGAACACGACCAGAAGGTAGACCAGCATGCCATAAATAACCACGGCCCCCATGGCGTGCCCGCTGGGAAAGCTCCAGTTCGACTCGACGAGAAATGGATTGGGAAATTCAGGACGCTTCCGCTGAAACAGAGCTTTCAAGACAGCGTTTAAGAGGCTATTGCCAAGAATGGCTACAGCCCAGGTCAGCAGAAGAAGGTGCCGGCGATAGAAAATTAGAATAAGACCGACCCCAATGCCGATAACGAAGGTGGCCAAGCGTCCGCCGAGCTGTGTTACAATTTGAAAAATCTTCACCTCGACCGGGGTAACGTTATCGTACAGGGTTTGAGCCAGAGCAGCGTCAAACTCTACCAGTGTTCTACGGTGAACAACTTCGGCCGCCAGGTTGTAGAAAATGACTAAGGCCACTACAGTGAGCACGATCCCTATGGTTAAGTGAAGCCCCAAATAACCTCCGGGAGAGAGGCGTCGACCCATGAATTTCCAAATAGAGGGGTAACGGTCGGATACATAGCGGACCGGAGGCAAAGAGCTGAGCCAACCCCAGAAACTGTTAGCGCTCCTCCACAGTTTTTGATAAAAGGCTTCGAAGACTCGGCCCAGCCCAAAGATGCTGAGCAGTAGAATAATTAAGAGTACGGAAATCGCTTCTGTGGAATAACTTCCAAAAACATAGGCCAGTGTATCAATCATAGTTTAGGCAGCCAAAATTCCAACGCTTGGGGCATGATCTCAACACTCAGGGTCGAGTTACCGGCGCCCGCCAGGTTGGGCCGGGCGCCTTTAGCCGGGTTCCGATCAGATGGATCCAAATTGTGATTGGGGCGTATTTCTGCATCGACGTGGATTGTGAAGCCGGGCCACTCCAACTCAAGCTTGCGCCCTCGCTGCGCCATTACGCTGGGTAATGTGTCCAACTCCTCCGTCACCAAGTTTGCCAAATAGGTAAAGAATGTGTCTTTCGAGTCATTCTCGATGCACACAATATCAAGCAAGCCGTCCCTTGGATTGGCATCAGGAGCAAACCGAAGATGCGGGCCCACCGCAATTGTGTTCAAAATCTCTACCAGTACATAATCTCCGGAAATATCGTCGCCATCGAGGGTCATTCGGCAGGGATAGGCATCGTAAGTTGTTAAGGTTTTAATCGTCGCTCCAATGCTCCTGAGGACACTTTTTCCCTGATCAGGATCGTACTCCGCCAGGGTGTCTGCAAAAAAACCCCAGCCAAGCCCTTCTAAGAAGTAATCCTCGCCCCACGGTCCGCGCACATGTCCAATATCGAGATTAGATTTATCAGGATTGTTTAAAGCAGCAATTATCTCAAGAGGTGTTCCCCTGATGCCCAGTGTCTTGGCCATATTGTTGGCAGTGCCGAGAGGCAGCAAGGAAAGCGCTACATCTTTGCCAATGACCCGGGTAGCTACGGCTCGCAGTGTGCCGTCACCGCCGGCCGTGACAATGAGCCCTTCTACGTCCCTAAGAATAGCGTCGAGATCTGCTTCACAGCTCGTTGCTTTATAGACGGGATGGTAACCGACGTGGCGTAGTGCCTCCTGCAGTTCGTCAGGCGTGACCACGTCGATACCCCGTGCATTTTCATTATAGATCAGTGTTGCTTGCACAATGTCTCTTTCCTTTAGGAAGATTAAAATGGCGTGGTCGAGGGGGCGACTTCTGTTTTGCCTTGCCAGCCGAAGAAGTAAACGAGAGCCCCGATGATCGCTGGAATAACGACTACCGCGATCCGAAAGATAGCCACTACGGCTGCGGCCGTGCCGGTCTCTAATTCTGAAGTCGAGGTCAAAAAGCCAACCATGCCCGCTTCCGTAACCCCAACCCCGCCGGGCAGTCCGGACAGACGGCCTAAGACCGTTGGCAAGATATAGGCTAGGATTAACGTGGAATAGGCTAACGAAAAGCCCAGACCTCGAATAGATAAATCCAATGCAACGATGTGAAAGGCAAAACCGACCAGCGTCAATCCGATTGTAGTGCTCATCGTTTGCCACGTTACGACGTCCGGTAGTACTTCCAAAAACTCTTGCCACTGTTGGTTAAGATCAAACCTTTGCATTATCCATTCGAACATGTCGCCTAGACGTCGTCGGGTCGTCGGGATGATGAGCATCAGGCTGACCAAGCCGATCACTCCCAACAAAATCAAGACAGGCGTTCGTCCTCGCTCAAACCATAGGGAAGTGATAAGGGCCCCGGTAATCAACACCAATTGGTCCAAGCCGCTAGAGAAAACTACGGGAATGCTCCCTTTACCTAGGGGCACGTGAACCTGCTTGAGTAAGCCGGCTCGCGCCGCGATACCACCGGGCAGGAGCGCCGCTGCCTGTCCGGCAACGTAGGCTTTGGAAATAACGCTCCAATGAAGATCACCGTCGAGAGGGCGTAACAACAAAACGAAACGCCACGCTTTTAAAACTACATAGCCCAGTGAAGCGATGAGTATTAGCGGCGCAAAGCCATAAGTATACTGCCTAAGCGCTTGGTAAACTTCCGCACCGTTGAGATATTTGATCCCAGCCACGACCAAACCGATAAGGATAGCGGCGTGGAGGGCATATTTAAGGTAAGTACGCTTATTTGACGTCATGTCGAATTGATCTCCTGGTCGTTGTCTAGGCTAGAAGCGAGCCATTGCATCTTTAAAGGCATCTTCCAGCTCTGTCAATGAATTATTAATTCCCTGGGCCAAATCCTGCCAGGCCGCTTCGCTGGCGGTTTCCAATTGATCCAGTTGCTGCTCGATGATCTTGGCCTGCTGACGTAATTCCGCAATGGTTTCATTGAGTTCAGCGCGAGCTGCCTCATCCAACTGTACGGCTTGAGCTTCCAGTTCGTCAATCCGGCCGTTGATTTCCGACAATTCCTGGGAGACGTCTTGCTGAAATTCTTCGCTCTGTTCAGCTGTGTAGGCTTCAAGCTCTTCGGTATTCTGCTCCACCTCTTGCTCGATCTCTTCGTCGAGCAGTCCAAAGCTGATGCCGAATTCGCGCAGTGACTCATTCAAGTCATTCATCTCGGATTCAATACGGGCTTCCAACTCTTCCCATACCTCGATGCCGGCAGCTTGCAGCTCATCCAGCCGCTGTTCAACCTGAGAAGCTTCTTCGCGCAGGTCGGCCACCTGCTTGGTAAATTTAGCCTGAACATCTTCACTCATCTGCGAGGCTTGAGCCTCCAACTGGTCGATTTCGGTCTCTAGGGCGGTTATTTCTTCGGTGGCCTCTCGTTGGAATTGCTCGTGCTTACGCGCGGCATAGGCCTCCAAGGCTTCTGCATTCTGATCGGCGTCGCGTAAGGCTTGTTCGGTCTCTTCCTCGAGCTCTCGAGCCTCTTGTTCAGTTTCCTGGGCCGTGTTCCGGGTAGCAGCCTCAACTTTTTGTTCGGCCTGCTCTCCGGCTGCCTCTATTGAAACTGCTAATTGAGCAACGGATTGATCCAGATTGTCGAGAGCGGTGTTAAGGTTCGCCTCAATCTGTTGCCACGCATTAACGCTAGTGTTTTCAAATTCATCGAGCTGCTGGCGAACGACCGCCGATTCCTGGCGTAATGCGGCCAGTTCCTCGTTTAGTTCAGCCTGTGCCGCCTCATCAAGCTGAGCTGTTTGAGTTTCCAGCTGTTCTAATTCGGCCTCTAGCTCATTCAACTGAGCCACGGCGGCTTGGCGATACTGTTCGCTTTTGTACGCAGCATAGGCTTCAAAAGCCTCCGCTGCTTCTTCTGTTTCCTGCTCAACCTGCTCCGCAGTGACAGGCTCTGCCCTGTTACCTTCATTTGTCGTACAGGCGGCCAGTAATCCTAAGCTGACTATGAGTATAAATATAATAGACGACTTAAAGATTTTCATGGTTCACTCCTTTCACAGATCCAGGTTTTTCTTAATATGGCCTTTAGCCGGTTCAAAAACGAGGCAGTCTACTACAGCTACATCTAGGGGAAGCGGAAATTGGCAGAGCCCATTTCTACCTGTCGAGGAATGCAGCGCTGATAGTCGGTTTGACGGCTACTATGCCGGTGCCGATAATTATCGCCTTCTTGGAAGCGGGTGCTTAACGGCTACTGTCCTCCTGCCCCGAACAGAGTGTTTGCGACCAAGGACACCTTAATTATAAGAGTGTGCTGTGTTAATTAGGATACTAACTTGGGCGATTCAGGTGAGGACGAAAGGATTAAATTGAATTAGCTCGGACGAGCATGGTAGTCATATTAAATTATCTAGATGGGTGATTTGGAATTAAGCGGTAAGAACTGACTGGATTATTCGTGAAAGTTGTGCACTTAAAATCGACACGGGCTATGGTGCAATGGTATCGAGTCGCTATACCAAACGCTCAATCGGATCGGGCTTACTCTCATCTTTAATTTTTTCCTCGAGGATGTAAGACAGAGATTCCTGAGTGAAAAACCCTTTTTCTACCGCATGTTGTGCAGCGGCGAAGGTGTCGGGTACGAGAACCATCTCAACACCGCCGCCTCGGAGCATTTCAATTATCATTTTTACCTGATTGTCCCGTTCTTTGGTCGCCACGGCGCGAATGTACATGGCTAAAATCCGTCCGGGATAACTCCGGACTACCTGCTGATAGATTTCAGGATCTTCCTGGCCACTGTCCCCGATTAGGATAAAGGGGAGCTGCGGATAAGTGTTGGGGATCGTTTTGATCTGCGTTAGCTTATGCTGCTTATGTTCCAGCGGGAGAATTTCCAAATAAAAGGGGGATGAGCCTCACCTATTGATGATTTTCATCCCCAGAAGATATTTAACCTGACTTGACTAAGCCGACTTACCGGTAAGGCTTGTAATCGTAGTACTGGTAAACCTGGTCAATCCATTTTCGGTTTGTGACATCAGGCCAATGGTCCTTATCGAAACCCGGAGCATTTTCGAGCTTCTCTTTACTGATGTTGAGAACAAACGCCTTGTCCTCGGCATCCAACTTCAGAGCCGGCCAGGGCATTGCAAACAATTTGTCGCCGACTCCCAAGAATCCGCCGAAAGATAGCACGGCATAGGCGATATTACCGGAATTCAGATCGACCATCAGGTCCTCAATATGTCCTAAATTTTCTCCTTGAGGATTCTTTACGGAATCCCCGTTGATGCTGCTGGCAGATAGCACTTGCGGATTATGTTCTGTCATGATTAAGACTCCTTTATGTAATTTAATTATATTTCCTAATGAGCTGGTTAGTAAAACTTGATTTGTAGCTCATCACCTTGCTTTGTGTTTTGTAAAGATTTCTTTACGCTTTAGGGGCATCGTAGCTAAACGGCTGCTAGGCCGTGGTGCCTGTAACGGCAGGCGGTTCCTATCTGTCTGAAATCCCGACCATACGAGGATAATCAACAAGAAACTGCCGATTACAGCTCCCATTCCGGCGCCGGTGACAACCGTGCTCAGCAGAGTGTCGACGTTTTCCCAGGTCAAGCCGGGACTCATCGTGTCGAGCTTCAAGCCGCTGGACCCGATGAACAAACCAAAGAAACTACCGAGCCCGGCACCGGCAGCAGCCCCGACGAGACCACCTTCGCGCATTTCGTCTTTCATCTCATCTTCCAGGTTGAGTACGGGTACACTTTGCCGAACGTCGGAAACTTGCTCGCGCATTTTTTCCGAAGTACGCGCAGCGTCTCTGATATGCTTAAGTCGGCCCACAGCTGCTTTTGACATTTTTATACCCTATTCTTGCTGGTATTTGTATTTGTACTCGTACCGTTTGAAACAGGGCTTAAGCCACATCCCACCGATGAGGCCCAATCCTAACACGACGATGGTGGTCATCCAAGGATAGCGGGTTATGGTTTGGAGTACATTGTTGGGCAGTTTTTCGGCCGCATGTTGTATCTTTTCATCATATTGACTAAGGCGGTCGTCAACCATTTGCTTGGCAACATCGGTTTTAAGCGACAAATTATTTACCGCTGCCTGAGCTTTCTCCTTAATAACACCATACTTTTCCTGGGCCAAGCCCACCCCCTCATCACGCTTTGAGCCAAGCGTTTTCAAAGCGTCACGGCTGGGTGCGGCTTGGTGCGCGCCCATGTGTCGGATTCTTCCTGCAATTCTATCGTTGTCCATATGATTTCTCCTTTCTTAGACAAGTTAAAATAGGTTGCCAATTTCTCTCTTTGGCTTTATGGTAACACATCTCTTATAGTGTGCCGATACTCTGTTGGGCGATTGCAGAAAGCAGAACGGGCTATCTTTTGTTAGCTCGACCGACCTAGACCGTGTCTAAGGATCGCCCTATTGGGCGAGCCTGAGTGATAGAGGTTGGACTAGATTTGGGTCATAGTGCGACGCAGTAGTAGCCAGGCCAGCCCGAAAAAGGCCACACCGATCGCAGTAAGGGCAAAAAGCAGGGTGAAATTTGATAAGAAGCCGCGCAGCATCGTATCTTGCAACAAAAGAATACCATATGTGGCCGGCACAGCCCAAGACACTATCCGCACTGGTTCCCATAGGAGCCGCAAGCTGACAAACGCTCCGCTAAAGAAAACACTGGTCAGGAGCAAAATCATGGAATATTGTACGGCTTCACTATTCGATTTGGCAACCAAGGAGATAACAAAGCCGAGGCCTGAAGACGTAAAAACAAGAGCCACTAAGGTCAGACCATAGTAAAACCACGTGCCCAGCATAGGTACGCCTAAGCCGTAGACTACAACTAAGGTCAAAATACCGGCCAATATCCCGGCGAAAATGAGATAACTCAAATATTTGCTTAACAATGTTTCAATCGCTGAAACCGGCGAGACTCGGAAAAGCTCCATTGTGCCGCGTTCGCGCTCTTGAACAATGGAAAGAGCGGCAAACGTCACAGCCAAATGCTGCATGAGCAGTGCAATTACGGCGGGGGCAAAGAAGTCGGAAGGGCGCAGGGCCAGGGCAGCAACGCGCTTCGGCCGGCTGCGGAACGGGCGAATTAAAACGTCGGCATCGATCCTCTGAAATTCGGTTAGCAGCGTCTCCAGCTCAGCCAAATCCTCTTCAAGCTTGCCGACTTGACCTTCCAATGAGTCGAAGTCTTCGCGGCCCAAAAAAGCAGAAATGCGAATAAAGAAGCGGGATATCTCACTTTTTGATAGCTCTCTCACTAATCAGTTAAGTCTCGGTTCACTCGATTGGGCTATTCCTTCAGGTAGCCGACCTTCACTGAAGCTCTGTCCACCAAATGAAAGAACCCGCCGAACAACAAAACGTCAATCGAGCCATGATTAATTGTCTTTTATTGAACCGGGTGGATGAGTGACAAATAGCTCTACTGGGAGTTTCAATATCACCCAAATTAGTATGGGCTCACTCAGCTTTAAATGATAAGATACGACCAGCTTTCAATTAAATATTACCAAAACATCTAAAAAAGAAAGGAGAGTACAATGACAGTGTTAGGTTTTATTCTATGGTTAGTAGTTGGTGCAGTTGCTGGGTGGATTGCCGGCGAATTAATGCGGGGCCACGGCTTTGGATTAGTCGGCAACATCGTTGTTGGGATTATCGGGGCGGTGATTGGCGGCTTTCTCTTTACTGCCCTGGGTGTGGGTGTTAACCTCGGCATCATCGGCTCGCTGATTACAGCCACGCTTGGCGCCATCGTCTTGCTGTTTATCATCGGTTTGTTCCGCCGCACCACGATTTAAAGAGAACTCAAAGTAAAAGAGCCCGGGATTTGCGTCCTGGGCTCTTTTACTTTAAAGAACTAATCTATTTGAGCTATGTATAAATAATCCCTCTCGTTTTTATAATTCACTCGACCGGGGATTGGCAACTTCAAGGTTACATTGTATCCTTGTAGAGGTTGAGTATGGCTCTAGTAATCAACAAGATGAATAAATGGCCTGTCAGTATAGTGAACTCGAGTTAAAAGATGCCGAAACCAAAAAAGAAAGTATTACTCATGGTCGTCGATGCTTGCGCGTCGCGGGTGATGATTCCGGCTCTGCAGAATGGTAAATTACCCAATCTAAAAGCGCTGGTCGACGCAGGAACCCTTTACCCTGAATGCATTGCCGTTTTCCCGAGTTTAACCCCAGCCGCGACGTCCTCAATTTTAACCGGGCTGTACCCTCGTCAGCACGGTATTATGGGATTCCACTGGTACGATTTGGACAAAAATGAAGTCGTTTACTATGGAGATGATTTCTGGACCGTGATTAAGCGAGGAATAGGAGAATTTTTCGAAGATTTCCTGTTCAAGTTAAATCACGAGCGGCTCCAGTCTCAAACTCTTTTTGAAATAGTAGAAGAATCCGGACTTAAAGCTGCTTGCTTAAATTATTTGATGTTTCGAGGAAAGAACAAGCATAAGGCCAATGTGCCGCTTCTCTTGAGCCTACTGCCCGGCGTGCCGTTTACCGGAGAGCTATATGGGCCGTCGCTGATGTATTTCGGTGACCTGGTTAATAGCAAAGTGGAGACCGTCGGAGAGATACTGAGCACGGAAGGCGGGATGCTTAATCGGTTCGGCTTTAACGACGATAACACGATCAAACTTCTTGTTCAGCTCGCAGAAGAGCGCGCCTTTCCGGAATTTTCTATAGCCTACTTTCCAGATAACGACTTTAATAGTCACAAACTTGGGCCGGAAGCTGCGGTAACCACGCTCGAGCACTTAGATGAACGCCTGGGAGAATTCATAACGGCGTATGGGGGTTTAGAGACACTGTTATCGGAGATCTGCATTATTCTCACCGGCGATCATTCACAATCCGATATGCTGACTGAAAAAGAAGATGTTGCCATTCGGTTGGACGAGCTGCTAGATGACTTTTTTAACATCTCTGAGACCGGCAAGCCGTGGCGGGAGAGCGACCAGCTGGTATTGTGCCCCGATATGCGCAGTGCCCAGATCTATTTCAAGTCGTTAACGCCGGGGCAGCTCGAACAGGTTATTGCCCTGCTAATGGCCGACTCACGCGTTGATCAGCTCATTTGGCGAGCTGAATATCTAGGTGATGAACATCACGGATGCTACATTGCTACCCTCGACCGGGGACGCCTGAGATTTTGGCCTGGTTCTGATGGTCCGAATACCGGGCGTGATCCGTATGGCTGCGTTTGGAGTTGGGAAGGTGATCTCAGGGCTGTAGATGGTTTAGTGTCAACGGATAAGCAGCTCACTTTTCCAACTTATCCAAACGCCTTTGAGCGCATTTTTGGGGCGCTGAACGGTCAAAACGGCGGCCATTTGTGGGTTACGGCACATCCTGGCCATGAGTTTAGCGTGGCCGAAACAAGCCTACATTTGGATGGCGGTTCTCATGGTTCACTACACGCCTTGGACTCAACTTCCCCACTTCTGATTGCCGGCGCCCCGCCTGATCTCCAGGGCCTAGTCCGGCCGCGTTCTGTTGATATTGCCCCGCTGTGCCTATCTCTCCTGGAACTGGAACCATTTCGCCCTGTCGGAACAAGCCTAATCACGAAAGAAGATTTATAAAAAGTGCTCGGAGAGTTGACGTCCATTAGTTCAAGAACGTCAAACGAGCCGCTCCCAAGAAAAAAGCGAGGTAGGATCCATCGGCAACTGGATCCTACCTCGCTTTGGCCCGCTTACTCGACCAATCCCTCCGGTACGCCGCCCGGAAATTCCCGTTCAATTGCCGCCCGGATTCTCTCAATGCGATTATCCGGATTCGGGTGCGTACTGAAGAATTCAGGGGGTCGAGGACCCTGGCTGGCTTCTGCTAATATTTCCATCACCCGAATCATCGAACGTGGATCATATCCGGCATCAGCCATAAAGCGGACGCCGAGGCGATCCGACTCCAATTCATCGTCCCGACCATATTTCATGTTAATCACCTGACCGATCATGGCCGTGACCGCGGCGGCTTGCTGGGTTGCATGCGGATTTTCCGGATCGTAGGAAGCAATAACAGCAGCCCCGGTAAGCCCTTGAGTTAACTGGGCCTTGGCAATATGTTCGGCCGAGTGCCGGGCCACGACGTGACCGATTTCGTGCCCTAATACGCCCGCCAGCTGTCCTTCGGTTTCAATCCGTTTTAGCAGACCGGCCGTGATAAAAATCGGCCCCCCCGGCAAAGCAAAGGCATTGACCGATTCATCATCCGCCAGCACAGTAAATTCGAATTGGTAGGGTGTCTCGACGGCAGCGGTTTCAGATACCAGCCGTTCGCCTACCCGGTCAACAATAGCCTGCGCCTCTTGGTCCGGATGGGGACCCCCGTGTTGTGCCGCCATCTGCGGCGCAGATTGGAGGCCCAGGGCAATTTCCTGATCAACTGAGAGACTAATATACTGTTTTTCCTCGGTGATCGGATTGTAAGCACTGCTACTACAGTAGCTGACAATAGAAACTACGGCGATCAGCAGGGCCGCAATCCAGCGCTTCTTTCCTCCAAGAAATGGGATGCCCCTGCCCATTCCGGTTCGTCTTCCTCTGCGTAAAATTGTCATTGTTTTATCTCCCCGTGTTTTTACGCGACAGGCGCGTGAACGCTAATTTGAAAGTTAAATTCCTGTTTGGGGTGATCGTCACTACCTCACGACTCCTGAGTTCTTTAACCATTTTTGTTTCCATGTTTTAGGCCTCTAATAAAAATACTTGGACCAGCTTTTGCGCCCTGGTAGATGATAAATTGCTGCATCCTCTGCCGGCCGCACGTTTCGTTCATGTGCCTTCATGATATAGGCCCAGGATGCACCCGACCATACTCAATTAGGCAGTTTAAAGAAACAAAAAGAGCTATTTTTCAATAGCTCTAACTGTTTGGGCGGGTGATAATATGTACCCATTCGGGTTAGCTAATCGTCCGGTTCAGGCCGATCTTGTGACAGCTAACATTATATTGTAATTTGACGATATGACTATCAAGGCCCGGTTTCGACAATGATATCGCCTTCAAGCTCGAATGGCTTGACACAGCCACCGGCTCGATCCCCGAAAACGCGCACAACGCCGCTGGCCGGTAAACTGACGTAGGTCCGATCGAGGTTCGTATCGACCGCAAGGCCGGCAGCTAACAAACCACCCCCGGTCGGATCCTCATAATCCTCAGGTATAGGTTGGCTGAAACCGCTAATGTAGCCCTTGGGAATCAGCAGCACCTGCCTGGCTTCTGTCTCATATGTTTGGGTTAGCGGCCGTTGAGTAAAAACCGTAAAAACTTGCCCGCATCTCGCATTCGGGGCCGGAAAGCCGGAACTTTCCGGCGGCAGGATACCGGCGCCAGTCGTTTACCCGACGTCGGTTCATTGCTTTATATTGAAGAAAGCCACCGCGGTGGGTGGCTGATCTCCGATTTTGTTTGATTTTGCCTAATTTATTTATAACTGACAATGCGAAGCAGGGTCTCAGCCTGCTCAACCCACCTGATCACCGGGCTGTGGCCGGCGCACCAGGCTCTTCTCTGCATTTCGGGTATGCTCCCCCTATTTCTGACCGAAGATGCCGCCCAAACCTTTGGACATCATTCCACTGGCTGCATCTGTTTCGCCGGCCAAGACTGTGTCGATTTGACTTGCAATAGGCGCCGGCAGTTTGTCTTTCAAATAGCCAAGCACAACATCAACAGCCGACTTAGCCATATCTTCGGACAGACCTGTCTTTTCAGAAACGAGATTAATTAATTGATCCATTGTTTATCACTCCTTGAATATAGATTAAGAATAGTGACACCCGTAAGGGGTGACTTTTGCTTTTCTGCGTACATTCTATCAAGCCAACCTTACGATCCACATTACGACAGAATTCTATTGAGATGCTTTGCCACCGATCGACACAAAAACAACAGGTTTGAGGTATGATTTACGGGCGGTTCGCGACCGGCAGCGAGAAACCAAATCTGCTGCCCCGGCTTGTCCCTTCACTTTCTGCCCAAACGCGCCCACCGTGGGCCTCGACAAGATGCTTGGTTATGGTCAACCCGATGCCGCTGCCGCCGCCGGCCCGACTGCGAGATTTATCGACCCGGTAGAAGCGGGTAAATAGATGAGGCACATGCTGGGCGGGGATACCGATACCGGTATCGTGAACGGTGACCTGTACTTCGGAAGGAAGGCTATTGGCGGTAATTGTCACGGCTCCGTCCGCAGGCGTATATTGGAGGGCATTACCCACAAGATTGAGTAAAATCTGGTTGATCCGGTCCTCATCAGCCCGGACGACCGGTAAATCGGGCGGAAGGTCTATCTTGAGCTTAACCCCTTTTTCTTCAAATTGCGGCTGCAGGTGGGTCGCCGTGTGACAAATCAGTTCGGCCATATTGACGGGTTGGTAATCAAGTTCAAAAGCGCCCGCTTCCACTCGACTTAATTCCTGCAAGTCGTTAACCAGCCGCTGTAAACGGTCGGCTTCACGATATATCAGCTGGTAGGTACCCGGTTCCGGGGGCAAAACACTATCCATCAAGCCTTCCATGTAGCCTTTGATCGTAGATAAAGGGGTGCGTAATTCGTGGGCTACATTGGCAATCAGGTCGCGTCGCATTGCTTCCGTTTGCTCAAGGCTGGCTGCCATCTGGTTAAAGCTGTGAGCCAACTGGCCGAGTTCATCTTCACTGACCACCTGAACACGCTCGTGATAATGTCCACCGGCAATATGGCGGCTGGCCTGCATCATTTGGCGAATGGGCGTGACCACCCGCCGAGAAACAAAGAGACTAACCAGGATGGCGCTAACTAGAGCTGCTACGGTGGACACAAGCAAAGCTTCGGTAACTGCTGCCCGGAAATTGGTAAAAAGATCAAGCCCCATTTGCCTGCCCATCTGCTGGCCCATCATGCCTTGCATACCCAGCATATGCCGGTTAAAGGCCGTCGGTATTACTGACTCGGCGGCGAATCCCAGCGTAACCACCCCAACAATGATGACCACCAGATAAGAAACCATCAATTTCCAGCCCAGGCTGCTTTTGAGTTTATTAATCGACTTCACAGGGGTTCATCCTCAAAGCGATAACCGACCCCACGTACAGTTATGATCAATTCTGGCTGGGCCGGATCGGTCTCAAGTTTTTTGCGAACGTGGCCCAGGTGGACGTCGACGACCCGCTCTTCGCCGTAAAAATCGTGGCCCCAGACACGTTCCAGCAGCTGCTCACGGCTCAAGACCCGGCCTCGATGTTCGGCCAGCGCGAGCAGCAAGTCAAACTCGATAACAGTTAACTCCACGGGCTGGTCCTCTTTCCAGACCTTACGGGCGTTAGAATCAATACGGACGTGGCGGAAAGCCAGCACGTGGCTTTCCGCCTTGCCACTACCCGGTTGTCCAAAGCGACGCAAAGCTGCTTTGATCCGGGCCACTAACTCGCGGGGGCTGAAGGGTTTGGTCAAGTAGTCATCTGCTCCCACCGACAGGCCAATAATTTTGTCGGTTTCCTCGGATTTGGCCGTGAGCATAATGACATACACCTCGGACTCGCGGCGTAATTGCGTGAGCACCTCAATCCCATCCATATCCGGCAACATCACATCCAGCACAATGAGATCCGGTTTGAAGGCCCGGGCTGATTTCAAGCCGCCGGGACCATCCATTGCGGTGTACACTTCGTAACCTTCTTTACTTAGATAGGCAGTTAGCAGATTGATGATGTTCTGCTCATCATCAATGACCAGAATTTTTGCATGCGACATCGTGGTTCTCCGGTTTAGACTAAGCTAATGGTACGCCCAAGTCCACACCAATGTCAAACGTGATGATCCCTCATCGCCATTCATTGTAGTACCAAGGATGTGATTTTAATAGAAATTTATTGGTTGTCATTTGCAGTTGTCGGCAGCTTCAGCTTATTGCACCTATATGAACTTTGGTTAACGGTAATATGAAGATTTCGTAAAGATAAGTGGCCCCCAAATCTTTACACAATCTTCATAAAACCTTCGTCATAGCTTTAAACGGCTCTCTTATAATGAAATCAAAACATTGAGTTTAAGTTTTTGGAGGTGTAATCATGATGGGTGGCGAAATGTTTGGAGGCGGCTTTGGCCTCATGGGTGGCCTTTTTGGCTTATTGTTCAACATCGCCATTATTGTGGCTATTGTGGTGCTCATTGTCTGGGCTGTGCAAAGGTTTGGTAAGTCATCCGGTACGGGCTGGCAAGCTGCGCCGCCCCCTCAACCTCTCTCAGCCCGCGAGATTCTGGATATTCGCTACGCCAGAGGTGAGTTGACTCGGGAGGAGTACCAGACCAAACTTGGCGATATGGTGTAAAATTTTTTGAGACCTGATGGCTGGTGCGGAATATCTTCACTTATCACGTCTCACTAGTTAGGGGTAAATCCAGTAGCCTTTGAGGAGGTATGACACAATGATGGGGTTTGGCTTTATCTGGATGCTGTTATTCTGGGGCAGCCTGATCATCCTGGCTATCTGGTTGGTTGGGGCATTGTTCCCCTCACCAAGTGGTCAAGTACGCAGTGATAATTTGGCGCCGACTACTGCGCAGAACATTCTCAAGGCCCGATATGCCCGAGGCGAATTAACGGCCGAAGAATATCAAGGGATGTTAAATGATATTCAACAGGAGCAATTCTGATGAAACATCGTGTCTGGCTTGGACTTGGTTTTATTTTGGTCATTGGGTTAACAGCTTGCAGCAGTTTAACAAAAAATCTGACCGGCTACACAACAGGACCAATGCAGGGGATGAGACCCATGCGCGGCATGGGATCATATATGATGGCCCGCCATCACGCCCCCATTCCCCAGGCATATGTTGGGCTGACCAATCCGGTTCCAAGTAGTGAGGAATCTTTGGCCCGCGGCGCAGAAATTTACCGTGCCAATTGTGCCGCTTGCCACGGCGATGGCGGCATGGGCGATGGCCCGGCAGCAGCTAGCCTTAATCCGGCTCCTGCGCCCGTGGCCCACACCAGCCTGATGCTGGGAGATAGTTATCTATTCTGGCGGAGCAGCGCAGGGGGCACAACGGAACCATGTAATTCACCGATGCCTTCCTGGAAAGCTATCCTGGGCGAAGAGGCCCGCTGGGATGTCATCAACTATATGAGAGCGCTCGGCAGCGGGCGGGTCGGCTTCAACC
>JBFGLD010000011.1:0-20513 GCA_041576335.1 Anaerolineae bacterium
CTGTCAGGAAAAGTATGGGCACCAATTGGAGCACCGGATCTTGGCGTAGTTCACGACAAACCTGAAGACCGGTCATCCCCGGCATTAGAATGTCAAGAATGATGAGGTCAGGATTAATCCGCCGAGCGATTTTAAGAGCATCTGTGCCGTTGTAAGCAACCCGAACCTGATAACTTGATTGCAGGCTGCGTTCAATACTCAAAGCAACCCGTTCTTCATCATCAACCACTAAAACACTTGTCATATTACTTGCTCCCAATGTGAATCTTTACCTGGTAGAAGACTGCACCGGATTGTCGTGGATTTTAGCGTTAATTATCACCAACTTCGAAGAAACGAGGCTAACGTGCCAGTTACTACGAAAATTATCCCAATATTAATAATAACAAGAAATCGGTAGTTTGTACATAAAACCGATCTAAAAAACACAGATATCATAACTGGTAATTATTGCTTCGCCAAATCAAAGTTTGTAACCGAACTGTCGTAATAATGCTTTACGTTCCGCAATATCATTATCGGTTTCGACTCCCTTTGGCTTAAAACCGTCCACAACTCCCAAGATCCCACGCCCCTGGTCGGTTTCGACGATAATGACTTGGGTTGGATTGGCCGTAGCACAGAAGACACGACATACCTCGGGCACTGCCTTGACGGCGTTCAAAACATTGATGGGATAAAAACCGTTACCCAGAAATATGATAAAGCTGTGCCCGGCTGATAGTCGTAGAGCATTGTCTCGAGCCAAAACGATCATTTCCTGGTCAGTCCCCGTCCAGCGCACCAGGCATTGTTGTGAAGCCTCGCAAAAGGCCAGGCCAAATTTGATACCCGGTACAGCCGTGACCATTGCTTCGTGAATGTCTTCTACTGATTTGATAAAATGCGTTTGCCCCAAGATAATATTAATGGTTTCCGGCTTTTCGATTTTTACAAATGAGAGTTCCATTTCTTCCCTTTCTATGTTTGTTAACAGCGCCTTAAAAACTCCACCAATTCTTGACTCCCCCGAATTTGGGGTTATATTAAATTTCCGAACGACGTGTTTGGAAAAAATCAAATGTCCCAAGCTGGAATAAGCCCCAAGAGTCAACCGGGCGTAACTGATCAACCAAAACTAATTATTTCACCAATATTAATTGGGGTAATTTTGGTGACCACGTTGATTGCAGCCCGTGGCCTGATGTGGCAAGGTAATTACAGTCAATTTGAGAGCAATTATGGATAAAATAACCGCGGCCCCGTTAGACGACAACTATCGACCAAAATTTTCCAGCTTTTTTCAACAATATGGAGCCTATCTGGCCTTTGCGCCGGCTTTGACCGCCATGCTAGGTAGTTTGTATTACAGCGAAATTGCCGGTTTTGTACCCTGTACCTTGTGCTGGTATCAGCGTATTCTAATGTATCCTCTCACATTAATTGTTTTGGTGGGTATTATCAAGCAGGATGAATATTTGCCAAGCTATGTCTTACCGTTCTCAATCACCGGTATGCTTGTCTCACTCTATCACTATTTGATCCAAGTTGGAGTCATCGACCACTCCCCGGCTTGCGCCGCAGGCATACCCTGCAATCTACGCTATGTAAACTACTTTGGCTTTGTTACGATTCCTCTCATGGCGTTGACAGCGTTTATTATGATCACCTTGATAATGCTCATTACCAGGTGGTCAATGGCCCAGGTGATAACCGAGGGTTAATTTGGGCAAAATGATGCTGAGAAATGTTCAGCCCGTAGGCCGCAGCAACAGAAAACTCAGTCCGGCTTTAAAATTTCAAGTGGGAGCAGCTGACCGGGCTCCCACTTTCCTGTCGTTACCTATCGCTGCCAGGTAACTCTTATGCTCTGCTCACCGTCTAGATATTGTAGAGATAGGTCACCCTGATAGGCACTGGCCAAAGCCTCGCCAATGCGGCGAGCAATATGGATACCGGTTGTCGTTATCAGAGTCGACTTCTGCCTGGATGACGTCGATATAATTCGCTCCAGTGGACGTTCGCTCTTTTCTTGGGCCTCCACGTTGCGGATAAGATTTAGAATTTCGTAACGATGCACCTTAAAGAATGACCCTTTGATTTCAATTTGTCCGGCCGGGTAACGATCGGCAATGCGCTGGCAGGCCGGACAAATGGTTTCATCGGCTTCTCCGATCACTTCGTTCCACGTCCAGCGTCCATTTACAAAGACTGCCCCACATTTGCTACAAAGCGTAGGTTCTGGCCATTTCGTTTTCTCCTGGTAAGCGTCGTGCCGCTTTTCTTTGATCAACCTGTCTATTCTGCCGTATGGGCCCCTCATACAAAGCCTCCTAGGGAAATGCTACACCATATAGACTCTCCCTATTTTAATTTACCGCAAAATCCTTCCGGGGACACCCGTCAACTGGGCGGATTTTATCCTAGACAAATGGAGAGTTTTTCTCCTGGACAGTTGACTAGTATTTCGGACAGCCCTAATACTGCCCCCCCAGCTAATTTGCCCAATACGAACATCAACATTATCCTTAAAGCAAAGGCTAACAGCTGCCACCTCAATAGGTCGCGTCGACTATTCTCAGTCGCCGATTTTCCGTCACATGTTCTGCAAATGGTGTATCCAGACGCGGCCCGATTGTGCCGGCCAACAGGGTGATATGCTATAAGAATTTTCTAAGCGCAATATTCAGGGGGTCATTACACGATGAATGAAAAAAATAATAATTCTGTCAATACCGAATTGGAAGTTAAATTTAATGTACCTGATCGCAGCTCCTTTGATTCATTGCGAAAAATAAGACAGCTGGGTGATTTTCAGATCGAGCCCATTGGTACCCAAATGATAACAGATCGTTATCTTGATGTGGCCGACCAAAGAATATTGCGGGCCGGATTTGTCTGCCGGATCAGGCTGGTTAACCACAAACAGATTTTGAGCTTAAAATCGCTGACACCGCCTGAGGATAACATTCACCGACGCCAAGAAATCGAAATGGAAATAGAAAGCGAACAGACCAAATATTGGCCGGAGGGTAAAGCCAAAAATCTATTACTGCAACTAGCCGGGGAGGCCCCACTGCAATCGTTGTTTACCTTGCAGCAAGTTCGGCATAAATATCTTGCTCTGTTGGGGGATACGCCTGTAATTGAGGTAAGTCTGGACGAAGTCTCGCACGATTATCAGGATTATCTCGAACTCGAAGCCGAAATGCTCGAGGCCGGCACAGAAAGCGATTTACGTCGCTTTGCTGAGCTATTGCAGAGCGAATGGAACCTTCAGACCGAAAACCTGAGCAAGTTTGAGCGAGCCTTTGCCGGCTACATAAACCGAAAAAAAACGAGAAGTCCTATTTTTGAATTAAGTGACTCCGAAAAATCAGCCCTCGAAAAAATTGCAAACAGTGACAATGAAATCATGGCTAAGCGGGCTATGATTGTTCTCATGAGCTATAATAGTGATGTTGACCCATCGAATATTGCTAAAGAAGTTGAACTCACAGCGCGTACGGTAAAACAGTGGCAAAAAAAATTTTCCGAAAAACGGCTGGCTATTTTTCCCAGCAGCGTTGTGTCCACAGTTTTTACAGCTGGGGCGGCGGCACAACAGGCAGGTGTGGAACCTGCTGTGACCAAAACCGGCAAGGCAAAAAAACGAAAAAAGGTCAAGTCCAAGAAAAAGTCTACGGTCGTCTATAAGCAAAAGAAAATTGGGCTAAAACCAACCGATTCGCTGGCGGAAGTAGGGCGCAAAGTACTTGGCTTTCATTTTGCCAAAATGCTCAAGCACGAGCCGGGAACCCGTCGGGGTACGAATATCGAAGAACTGCACTCAATGCGGGTTGCGACGCGTCGCATGCGAGCTGCGTTCAAGGTTTTTGGTCAGCATTTTTTGAAGAAGGCCATCAAACCGCTGCTCGCAGGCCTGAAAGAAACTGGAAATGCTTTAGGGCCGGTCCGGGACCTTGACGTATTTATAGTACGACTCCAAGCTTTCCAAAATGAGCTGCCCAAAAGCGAACAAGAGGGCATACAACCACTATTAAACATCTTGCAGGCTAGACGGGATCTGGCACGCGATAAAATGCTGACTTTCCTGGATAGCCCCCTCTATTTGAAATTTAGACTTGACTTCTTAGAATTTGTTTCAACGGAGGGGCTCGGAGCAAGACCTATCCCTACCGAACTCCCACCAACGCCTTATCAGTTGCGCCACGTAGTGCCAAGCTTAATTTATACTTACTATGAGGAGGTGCGGGCTTACGAGACGACGCTCGACAACGCACCAATCGAAACACTCCACCAGCTCAGAATTTCATTCAAGGGATTACGTTACACGCTCGAATTTCTACGCGAAGTCTTAGGCGCTGAAAAAGCTATGCTTATTAAAGAAATCAAAGCGATGCAAGATTATCTAGGTGATTTGAACGACGCAGACGTTGCCAGCACCATGCTGCGCGAATTTATTGGCGATTGGGACGATCACCAGGGCCATCTGCCTCTGAGCGAGCGGCACAGCCCCGCCCAAATTGTCAATTATTTCAATGCTAATTTAGATAAACGGCACCAACTGCTCGTCTCCTTTCCCGACGTCTGGAATAACTTTAATCGCTTGGAGATTCGACAAAACTTGGCCCAGGCCATCTCTGTCCTGTGAGCGTGTCGCTCTCTGAGGATTTCCTCGAAAAGTAAGGAGGCGCAACTCTAATGAATAAAACTGCGGCGTACTCAGGAGATTTGTTAAGCCAACGCGCGAATTTGACCCCCGATCGAGAAGCCTTGGTCTATATCGAATCGGGTCGCCGCCACCGCTACACTTTTGCCGATCTCAACGCGCGAGCCAATCGGCTGGTCAATTGGATGCGAGACAAGTACGGGCTAAGACAAGGAGACCGGGTTTCAATTTTGGCCCACAACAGCGTGGCTTACATCGATCTGTTTTACGGCCTGGCTAAAATCGGGGCAATCTTTGCGCCGCTCAACTGGCGGCTGGCCGCCCGCGAACTGAGCTATATCGTTAATGACTGCGAACCCAAGATTCTGATTTGCGGGCCGGAGTTTTCCGGGGTCCTAGCCGAGCTGAGATCTTACGTAAAAGTGGCCCATTTTGTAGGTTTGGAAGGAGCCGACATTGACGGTGCCGCCTCATATGAATCGGAACTGGACGGGGCTGCCGCGACCGAGCCGGACCGCCCATCTCTGGCCGGGGATGATACATGGGCTATCCTCTATACCTCCGGCACTACTGGCCGCCCAAAAGGCGCCACGATTCCCCAACGGCAAGTAGTTTGGAACTGTATTAATACCATTGCCAGCTGGGGCCTGACCGAACACGATAGTTCGCCGGTTTACACGCCTTTATTCCACGCCGGCGGGTTATTTGCCTTTTTGACCCCGCTTTTTTATGTCGGCGGCCGCATTGTGTTGACCCGAACCTTTGAGCTGGAAAATACGATGCGGATTATCGAGGATGAAAAATGTACCGTTGTCCTTGGTGTGCCGACTATCTTCCAAATGTGGCTGAACACACCTACCTTTGCCGAAGTCGATTTTAGCAGCGTGCGCTTCTTCATTAGCGGCGGCGCCCCTCTGCCCGTGCCGCTTGTAGAGAACTGGCTCAAAGCAAAGGGAGGCATTTTTCGTCAAGGATATGGACTGACCGAAGTCGGGGCCAACTGTTTCAGTATGACCAATGAAGAATCTGTGGCCAAACGCGGATCAGTAGGCAAGCCCATTTTTCACAGCCGGATGCGGCTGGTGGACCGGGACGGGAATGATGTACCGGTAGGCAAGACGGGCGAATTGCTCATCGCCGGACCCCACGTCTGCACCGGTTATTGGCGCAATCCCGAGGCGACAGCCGCAGCGATTCGCGCGGGCTGGTTCCATACCGGAGACATAGCCCGGATGGATGAGGACGGCTTTTTTTACATTGTGGGGCGTTTTAAGGATATGATTATCAGCGGTGGCGAAAACGTTTACGCGGCCGAGGTGGAGGCCGTGTGCCGCGAGCACCCCGCCGTGGTCGAGGCGGCTCTCATCGGCAAGCCAGACGAAAAGTGGGGCGAGATCGGCCTAATGATCGTTGTCCTGGAAAAGGGGCAGTCGGCTACGGCGGCGGAACTGCAATCGTTCTGTGAAGGCCGGCTGGCCCGCTACAAGATCCCCAAACAAGTCCTATTTGCCGATGCTTTGCCTTATTCGCCTTATGGTAAAGTGCTCAAGGAATCGTTAAAAAAGCAGTTTATAGGGTAGGAGACACACCATGAAAATTCCAACCATGGCAGGGATTACTGCCAAAGTTATCACATCCTCTCGCCTCACCACCCGGGTCCTCTTCGCCGGCCCCGAGGCGGGGACGCCGGTGCTTTTTCTGCACGGAAATGTCTCGTCGGCGACCTGGTGGGAAGAGGTGATGGTGACCCTGCCAGAGGGCTTTCGGGGCATGGCTCCCGACCAGCGGGGCTTTGGCCAGGCGGAGCCGGCGAAAAAGATCGATGCCACCCGGGGCATGGGGGATCTGGCCGATGATGCCGCAGCTCTGCTCGACCATCTGAACTTGGAACACGCCCATATTGTCGGTAACTCGCTCGGCGGTTCAGTTATTTGGCGACTGCTGATCGACCACCCAGAACGTATCTTGACCGCAACGATGGTTGCGCCAGGATCGCCCTATGGCTTCGGCAGCACCAAGGACGTTACCGGTATGCCATGCTATAATGACTTTGCCGGATCTGGCGGCGGGCTGGCAAACCCCGAACTCCTTAAGCGGCTCGCCGCAGGAGACCGCAGCCTGGACAGTATATTTTCGCCGCGGTCGGCGCTGCGGAACTTGCTCGTGAAGCCGCCCTTTATTCCAGACCGGGAAGAAGAATTAGTCTCGGCTATGCTCGGCATGCACTTAGGTGAGCAGGACTATCCGGGCGACTCGGTACCATCACCGAACTGGCCCTACGTAGCGCCAGGCAGGTGGGGTGCGGCCAACGCTCTTTCGCCCAAATATGCGGACAATGTTGATAAATTGCATACGGTCACGCCCAAAGTCAACATTCTCTGGATCCGGGGCAGCCACGACCTGGCCGTATCAAACAATGCCGCCTCCGACCCGGCGACCGTCGGGGCAGCGGGCTTGTTACCAAACTGGCCAGGACCCGAGATCTATCCGCCCCAACCTATGCTGGATCAAACACGCGCCGTGCTAGAGCAGTATACTGCTGCAGGTGGGTTCTATCGGGAAGTGGTAATCCACGATACCGGCCACGCCCCCTTTCTCGAGAATTTAGCTGCGTTTAACGAGCTCTTTCATCAACATATCATTGATTGAGGCGCCATTGGCCTACTGGTCGATCTGGCCCAAAACTCCTGGCCGGCCTGAAATGTTATGCGCCTCAAAAGGAAATTTCTCTATGGCATCGGTAAGTCCGCAGGAAATGTTTGAAAAAGCGAAGCAAGTCTATCCGGGCGAGTACCGGCAAAGTAATACGGTCTGGCAACTGGTTGATGGTTATCTGGCGACCAAAAACTATGCCTTTGACGGCCAGTTGCTCTTGCAGTCGAGGCAAGATCTGGCGGGCAAATCGCCCATCATCAACACGTATAGTAAATATCGCGTAGATGAAGCTGAACTGGAGTGATTTATGTACATCGGTGATTACTTAGGCAGACGCAATATCTATAGCCCCGAGGCGCTGGCCATTGTCGATACGGGCAAATCGCCAGAACTGCGCCTAACCTACGCCGACATGAATATTCGGGCCAAGAAGGTAGCGAACTGGCTAAAATCGGAGGCGTTGGTAAAACAAGGTGATCGAGTGGCAATTCTGGCCCAAGATGGGCTGGAGCATCTTGATCTCTTTTTTGCCTGCGGCAAGCTGGGGGCCATTCACACCGGTTTGAACTGGCGGCTGCACTGGCGTGAGTTATTGGCCCTCATCGAAAACGTCACCCCGCTAGTCTTGGTTTATGACGATGGCTTGATCGAGAACGTCAAACAGTTGGCCCAGGCAGAAACCTCAATCAGAAAGTGGGTGCACCTATCCGGGGCCGGAATCGGTGGCAGCATCGATTTTAATCACGTCCTTCAAACTGCATCCGACACGAAAATAACTTGTGAAACGCTAACGGCTGAAGACATTGCTGCTTTACTCTTCACCGGCGGCACCACCGGCTTGCCCAAAGGCGCTCAAATTAGCCACCGCCAGATTGCCTGGACTGGCTACAATACTGTCATTCACGATCTGGGCCATAACGATATTTATCTTAACGTGTTTCCCATGTTTCACGCGGGCGGTCTCTTTGCGTACATGGTGGCTCAGATCATCTTTGGGGGAACTACAATTTTAACAAAGCGCTTTGACCCCGAACTTGTACTGAATTTGATTGAGCGGGAAAAAGTGACGATTTTTGCTGCTGTCCCGGCTATGTACCAGATGTTAACCCAAGCCCCCAACTGGGCTGAAGCGGATTTAAGCTCTCTGCGCTTTTGTACCAGCGGCGGGGCGCCGCTGCCGGTGCCCTTGGTCGAGTATTACACCTCAGAAAAAGGTGTAAAGTTCAAGCAGGGTTTTGGCATGACGGAATTCGGGCCGGGTTTATTTGCCTTGGCCCCCGAAGATGCAATTCGGAAAGCGGGCAGCATTGGTCGCCCCAACTTTTTCGTCGATGCGCGCATCGTCGACCCCGAGACAAAAAAGATGTTGGGACCAAACCAGGTTGGCGAATTGGTTTTGAAGGGACCCAGTATCTCATCCGGGTACTTTAACAACGCCAAGGCATGGGCCGAAGTCATCGATGACCAGGGTTGGTTTCATACCGGCGACTTGGCCCGGCATGATGACGATTGGTATTTTTACATCGTTGACCGGCTCAAGGATATGATTATCTCCGGCGGCGAGAATGTTTACCCTAACGAAATCGAAGCGATCCTCTATCGTCATCCAGCCGTACTCCAGTGCGCCGTTATTGGCGTACCCGACCCCAAATGGGGCGAAGTAGGCAAAGCCTGCGTCGTGCTTAAACCCGGGCAAGCAGTCACCGAAACCGAAATGCTAGACCATTTGGCAGATAACTTAGCTAAATACAAGGTCCCCAAATCCGTTAAATTTTTGGACGCGCTGCCTATTTCCGGGGCGGGTAAAATTCTGAAACACGAACTCAAGGCAAAATTCGTCGAAGAGGCAGAATGAGCGACCAGCAGTTAGATAAGTCACAATTTGACCCCCTGGCCTTTTGGAAAGAGCTTCAAGATATCAGCATGACCGGCTGGGCCAAGATGATGACGGAGGCCGTAGCCAGCGAAGAGTTCGCCCAGGCCATTGGCCAGGCCCTCGGCCTCTATCTGGAAACCTCGGCCCCGTTACGCCAGCAGACCGAGCGGCTGATGGGCCAAAATCTGGCGCAGATGAACATGCCAACCCGTCAAGACGTGACCCGATTAGCCGAACGACTGACCAACCTGGAAATGCGGGCTGACGATATTGAGGCCAAGATGGATGAGGTTCTGGATCGGTTAAAAACGATCCAGGCAATGCTCAAGTAGCTGCAAGTTGGTGTAGACAATGCCAGAGTCATCTTCCCCAGCCGACCATGAGCCAGCGGAGCTGGTCACTTCGGTCAATGAAGCCCTGAAAACGGTTATCCGGCGAAATCTTAGGAGCGCTCGAGCCATCGCAGACTCATTTGATGTGCCCGTTGGCCCGACGCCAAAAGAAACAGTCTGGGTGCTCAACAAAACCAAATTATACCGCTACCAACCGACTCGGCCCGTCGACGTAAAGCTAAAAAAGCGCGTGCCCCTACTCCTGGTCTACGCGTTGATCAATAAGCCTTACATCTTCGACCTGCGTCCGGGAGCCAGCTTTGCTGAATTTCTGGTCAACCAGGGCTTTGATCTCTACCTGCTCGACTGGGGTGCGCCGGGACCGGAGGACCAGCAAACCCGCTTCGATGATTATGCAACGGCCTATCTCCCCCGGGCGGTACGCCGCATGCTGAAAGTATCGGGGGCGGACGAGTTCAGCATGCTCGGTTACTGCATTGGTGCCACCCTGACGGTACTGTATGCTGCTCTCTACCCGGATGCGCCTCTCCGCAACATTATCCTGCTGACGGCTCCGCTGGATTTTGGGCAGCGTGAGAGCAGCATATTTTCTACTTGGTTGGACAAGCGTTTTTTTGACGTTGACAAAATGATCGATACGCTGGGCAATATTCCGCCTGAGATCATCGAGTTCGGAGCCAAGTTAATGAAGCCCGTAGAAAATTTTGTCGGCGCTTATACCACCCTTTACTGGGAATTCGCGGACGACCCGGAAGCGGTGGCGAATTGGCAGGCCATGCACAAGTGGATCCACGATGGCGTGCCGGTGGCCGGCGAGGCTTTTCGACAGTGGATCAATGACTATATTCGGGCTAACCAACTTATCAAGGGCGAGCACCTGGTCAAAGGTCAGCGCGTTGATTTGTCAAAAATCCGGGCGTCACTGCTCAATGTTGTCGCCAAATATGACCACCTCGTTCCGCCGGCCCAATCAACAAGTATAATGGATCTGGTTTCGAGCCGGGACAAACATCTGGAAATTATCCCGGCCGGGCATGTGGGCTTGATGGGCGGGCGCAGCGCCAAGTACAAGCTGTGGCCAAAATTGGCCCGCTGGTTGGCTGAGCGCTCAATTTGACCAGAGGCTGCATGTAATTCGGCAAACTCAGTTCTCCTTGCCGCCGTTGCCAAAACTGATTGGCAAGCTTCGCCGCCAGCGAGCGACCCAAAAGACCAACAAAGCTGCTACAAACCAAACTGCCAATTGAGTCTCAAGGCTAAATGCAAAAAAGTTTGTGGCGGCGCTAATATAACGATACGCCGGGGGGGTAAATACGTGGTGAATCAAGGGCATCAGCAGGTAGCTTAGGCAAACCCCGGCCACGATGATGGCCCGGGCACCTGGCCATGGCCGCTGTTGCCAGCGGTACAGCAAGGTCATAAGACCCAGCCAGACGCTGCTTGCCAGCAAAGACCCCAGAGCAATCCCATAGGCTAGCGGCGCACCAACAATGCCTCTGCTTGGCAAATCAATGGCCGGCAATAGTAAGAGCGGCAGCATTACCCCGATCCCATCGCCGGCCAGCCAAGCCAAATCAAGGGGCCGCTGGGCGGCTACGCCTCCCGGCGGCAAGGCCAATCCCAATCCTATTAGCGTAACCAGCATGCAGGAGGCCGCGTCGATAGGCGGCAAGGTGGGCCAGTTCAAGCTCAACGTGATTAGGGGTATACCAACGGTCAGCGGGACCGCGCTTAGAAGCCAAACACGCCACCAGGTCGGAGGAACATATGGCCACTGATACAAAGCAGCAGCGCGTCCGGTTAGACCGTTGACCACGGCATAGAGCACCATTACGGCACCGGCCGCCACGAGGCCCGACATCCAGTAGCGGCTGCGAGTCACCGCGTCAAACGGCGTCGCGCCTAAATGCCCGTAAAGAAAGATGGCGTACCGGTCGGCCACGCCAAACCAATAGTAAATCAGGCCAAGAACAAACGTGGAAACCGGCAATGCGTGCAGTATGGCTGAATTTCTCACCACAAACGCCACAAGGATGGAAAAAATCGGGGCTACTCGAACAAATGTTGATGGTCGACCGCGATGCAAGAGTCCATAACCACCTGCAGGCCTGCGTCTCGGGCTAGTTCTGCCGCCTCCTCGTTGATAACGCCGAGCTGCATCCAGACGGCTTTGGCTCCAATGGCGATGGCCTGCTCGATCACAGGTGGCACAAATTCGCGGCGGCGAAAAATTAAGACCAAATCGACCGGCTCCGGGACGGATCGCAGGTCCGGGTATGCCTTTTCCCCCAACGAGTGCTCCAGATTGGGATTGACCGGAATAACACGGTAGCCAACCTGCTGCATATAGGCCGATACGGAATAACCGGGGCGTTCCTTCTTCGAAGATAGCCCAACGACCGCTATCGTCTTGACCAGCTCTAAAATGCGTCGTTTTGTCGTGTCAGTAACCCTTTGAATCTTCACAACGCCGCGGGCTCCTCAATTATTTTGCCTACGTGTACATGACCGGCGCTAAGATTACAGACTCACCGCAGAGGCAGAGTAAAACAGAATTTTGCCCCATGATTCAGCTTGCTTTCAACCCAAAACTTTCCACCAAAGTGGGAGACGATACAGCGGCTTATGAGCAAGCCCAAGCTTGTCGTTTGCGGTTCTTCGACTGAGATATCCTCCGCGGGATGGTATAATTTGTCAGACAGGCCCGGACGCGTGGCCGAGTCGACGCCAGGACCATTATCACTCACGTCGACTTGCAAGGCATCGTCCGCCATACGTAGTCGAATTCCGACCCAGCCGCAGGAGCTATCACAAAATTTAATGGCGTTGGAAAGCAAGCTGAGTATGACCTGCTTAATTCGGTCGCGATCCGTAACAAGCGGTGGTACTTCGTCAGGCAAACGCAGCTGAAGCTGAATATTTTTTTGGGTTAGTACCCGGCTAACGGCTACCAGGCACTCCTGAATGACCTCCTTTAGATCAACTTCGGAGAGATGCCACTCGACCTCCCCCAATTCCAATTCCGCCAAATCCTGGACTTCTTCGACCAAACAAGCCAGCTTTTCACTCTCCTCAACAATAATACTTAGAAATTGGTCACGCTGTATTGTGTCCAATTCTGGATTATCGTGTAAAATTGCGGAGAGGGCACGAATAGAGGTCAAAGGGGTACGCAATTCGTGTGTGACTGCTGAAATAAAATCTTCCCTGGGCTCGTCCCCTTCCTGAGACAGTTCATTCGGATGGCCAAGCTCAAATATTCCGGATTTAAGACGCGTAACATCTAAAATAAATTCTGAGGCGACATTTAGGTTATCCACCACATTGGTCACCCACTTTACGCCCATAAGCGACATCCAATACACATAATTTGAGGTCATGTTTAACATATTTGTCATTTGTTTTACACCAGTTGATTTTCGCTGATGGCCCATAATTGATTTACACATATACTTAATCTTTGCACCATTTAGATCAAGCCTAGCATACTTTAGCACAGTCCAGTTACACTCCAGTTACGCAGCCCGGTGTCGGTTAAACTAGTGACATTTGTTCCCCTTATTCGTGATATTTGTCACTTACCTGAAGTGCCCAATAACTCTATAGTTAGGCTAGGATTTGTGGAATGCCAGATACCGACATTCAGGAGGGATCTTTCAATGAATCAACACCTCACCGATAGTAGAATTGCAAATCTAGGCGCCAATGCTATTCATAAGGCTTTTCAAACGTATCGAATTCAATTTAACCTGATTACCCGCCGGGCCAAGGCCCGCTTTGAAGGCCGGGACTGGCACGGGATGCAGGCCGATGCCGCCGAACGGTTAGACCTTTACAAGAAAATTGTCGACCAGATCGTTATTGACATCCGCGATTTGTTAGAGACCAGGCTCAACGAAAAGTTGGTATGGGCCAGCATCAAGGCCGTTTTTTCCGGCTTAATTACCAATCGGGACGACTGGGAACTGGCCGAGACTTTTTTCAATTCGGTCACGCGTCGGATATTTGCGACTGTCGGCGTAGATCCCCAAATTGAGTTTGTGGACACCGATTTTGAAAGCCCGCCAACTCAAGCCAAGCATTCTGTTTATTACACCTATTCCCAACCTACTTCCACAGCGGAACTGCTTAAGACTATCCTCGACGATTATCGATTTCAAATCACATTTCAAGATATTGAGCGTGATGTCCAACTGGTGACCGAGGAAATCAATGCGCAATTGCGCAAAATTAAGGCTCTGCGAGTAGCTGAACGAGCCGAGATGGTTAAATCTGTTTTCTATCGGGGCAAGGGAGCCTATCTAGTCGGTCGTATTTATAGCGGACCCCATCTCATTCCCCTCGTGTTGGCTTTAATTAACACGCCCCGAGGCATTGTCATCGACGCCGTACTCTTAACCGAAGACGAAGTGAGCATCCTATTTAGTTTTACTCGCTCTTATTTCCACGTTGAAGTAGACAGACCCTATGATCTCGCCCACTTCTTAAAGTCGATCATGCCCCGCAAACGGTTCGCCGAACTTTACATTTCTATCGGCTACAACAAGCACGGTAAAACTGAAATGTATCGAGACCTACTCCATCACCTAGCCTATTCCAGGGACAAATTCGAGATCGCCCGCGGCGAACGGGGTATGGTTATGGTCGTCTTTACAATGCCGACATATGACTTGGTTTTCAAAATCATCAAGGACCACTTCAGCTACCCCAAAACGACAACCCGCCGGGACGTTATGGAAAAGTACCACCTGGTTTTTAACCACGATCGCGCCGGCCGGTTGGTAGATGCCCAAGAATTTGAGCATCTAAAAATCCATCGGGAGCGCTTCACTGAGAAAGCCCTCAACGAGCTACTGCAAGTTGCCGCGCAGACGGTGCTGATTGAAGCAGATTACGTCATCATCCGGCATGGTTATGTCGAACGGCGCTTAAGCCCGTTAAACTTATATGTACGCGAGGCAGATGAAGCCTCTGCTCGGGCCGCTGTGATCGATTACGGTAACGCCATCAAAGATTTGATGGCCACCAACATCTTTCCGGGCGATCTACTGCTCAAGAACTTCGGCGTTACTCGCCACGGCCGGGTGGTTTTCTACGATTACGACGAACTGTGTCTATTGACCGGCTGTAATTTTAGAACTATTCCGCGAGCCACAAACTTTGAAGATGAATTTTTTGCCGAGTCGTGGTTTACGCCCGATGACAATGACATTTTTCCGGAAGAGTTTCGACATTTTCTGGGCTTGCCAGACGATCTGAAACAGATTTTCATAAAATACCACGACGATTTATTTGAAGCAGAATTCTGGCAGCATATTCAGGCGCGTCTTCAGTCAGGCGAGGTAATTCATATCTTTCCCTATGACCAGACCAAGCGCTTACAGCCAGAAGCCCAGCGGTCACCCACCTATGCGATGCTTTAGCTGTGAGTTTTTTGACAGCAACTTGTCACACCTCTTCATGATAGAGCAAAATAATCGCAGCAACACCCGTCAAGTGGTCAGTTTCTGACTGGATAAATGGCTAGGCTGGTCAGACCGGCGGTCCTGCTGCAGCCCGGTAGCTTGCCGCCGGGCTTGTGATTCTATGGGTATCACAGGCCCGGCGTACTAATATAGGGCACATGCGCCGCCGTGTTGAGCGAGCAAAGCGCTCTGCGGCGGGATTTAGTCCGCAGGGTTCGCTCTCTTGGCCTGATGGTTTCAACCTCAGGCGCTAATGGCAATGTTTTAGCCAAGATTCGCGTTTGCCAACATTGCTAACTGTCACGCCGAACGGCTTCGAGGGTTAGTCTGCTACCGGTAGGCCGCTCGGTACCGTTCTCGGAATGGCCTGCGGCAGGTAAACTGCCGATGGCGAGGTCAGAGACCCCAGAAAGGCCAGTAGCTGGTCAACTTCTTCATCCGACAAAATCATAGGTGCAGCCAGTTCGGGATCGAGCGTTTTCAAAACGGCGGCATGGGTTTCCTCACTTATCTGGAGCGTTTGCTGTAATTCCGAGTCAATTTGAATTACATCGTAGGTAAGCAGCGCCTGCTCGCAGTCTAGATGGTGCTCGACGGCAGCCCGTAGATGAGTATAGGCACCGTTGTGCATCCACGGGCCGGTAATAACTACATTTCGCAGCGGCGGAGTGCGGAACTTAAATCGATCGACCGGATCCTTGGTTTCCCGGCCGCGTCCGAAGTCGAGCGGGGCTTCTTCGCGCTTACCCGGACCAAGCTGCGGCACGGTAAGATTGTGATGCTGCTGATCGGTGAAAAGGTTACCGGCGTGACAGCGCGCGCAATCTGCTTTTCCGTAAAATAGCAAAGCGCCCCGCTTCTCCTCATCGGACAGAACCGAGCTGTCGCCGGCCACATAACGATCCCAAGGGCTATCAAGCAAAGTAAATGCGTCTATTTCAAAGGCAGCAATGGCATTGGCAGCATGGTGAAAACCAAGCTGATTGAGCTGAACCTCGGGGTAGGCCTGGCGAAACAGGGTGACATATTCGGGAATGGCCAGCAGCCGTTTCATCAAGGCCGCCCACGTGGCCGGGAAATCCGTATCGTCAATGATAGCCAGTTCATTGGGCCGGCCCAATATGTCAACATCACCGACGGCACCGCGCATCTCATCGTGCGAGGTCACCGGGAACATAGCCTGGGCCGCCAGGATGCTTTCCAACCCTTGTGGGAGTAGTTCTTTGGCCGGGGTAGCAAACCCGGTTTCGGGCGTTCCCGTGATCCGGCTATCCCAAAACATGCTGAACCAATCAGGTGAGCCCCGGTTAAAGATTTCCGGCGCGTTGCGGGGGATAAATTCTCTCCCTACCCCACGACTGCGGATTGGTCCTAAGCCAATTGCTCCGGTTCCAATCGACACCGAGAGGCTATCACCGCTGCCCAGGAACGGGTGGTGGCAGGTGGCACACGAGATATCGCGATTGCCGCTCAGTTCCTTATCAAAAAAAAGAACGCGGCCCAAAGAAACCTTGGCTGGATCCGGCTCCGGGCCCGGATCGAGCGGAGTAATGCCGGCCTCAGCTAAAACGGCGCGGAGTTGAGTATCCAGGGTCCCCTTATTAACGTTTGTGTGGCGGTCAGGCCGCGCCCGGGGCCACTGTGCCTCCGATCGTTGCCACCGCCGCCGGGCAGGCGGCCGTAAACCCCACCCCAATCTATGAGGCGAATATGGCGCCGCACCCAATACCGGCTCCCGGTGGCAAGCCGCGCAACCACCCTGCTGCTGCTGATCCGGGCGCAGTTTGGCGGATAATCCTTGAATAACAGCTGCCGTGGCAGGAAAATTTTTTCCCGTTTCGACCGGAGAGGCTTTTTGTGAAATCGGATCAGGCGGGTTTGCCTCCCATAAATTGACCGGTCCCTTATCTTGACTGCGCCAACCGCTCAACGTAAATACTAAAAGCAGCATAAAAACAATAATTGTGACAAATTTCCATTTTTTCTTCATGGCACCTTCTCTCCTAGCTTTTCAAGGGTGAAGCTCAAGTTGTAATGGCCTGTAGAAAAATTATCAGACTATTTCAATATTTTTGCAACTGGTCCCGATTAATATCCGGGTGAAAAAAACCCAAATTATCCAACTTATCCAAGATAAACCGCGCGGCGTCGTCGGCTGCGAGACGGTCGGTGTCTACCCGAATCTCTGCCGCCGGCGGTACTTCATAGGGCAGGTCTGCTCCGGGCAAATCGGTAATCTCGCCCTTATCCGCTCGCTGCCACAGCCTTTTTGGGTCTCTGGCGCGGCACACGCTCGCGGTACAGGCCACGTACACTTCCGCAAAGCGCGCGATACGGGCCCGAGCCGCCTCACGATACGTGCGTTGGGGCGCTGTGGCCGCAATCAAAACGTTCACGCCGTTATTTGTCAACAGTCCGGCCAAATACGTAATAACGTTGTAAAACCAATCCCGCTCCTCTGCCGAGTAGGTCGGAGTTGGAGTGAATATTTCCCGTAAATCGTCCGAGTCTAATATTTGCACGGCTGCACCCCGCGCTCTTAACAAAGGGCGAAGCACGGTCGCCAGGCTGGTTTTGCCCGACGCGGGTAATCCTGTCAGCCAGATGGCAAAGCCGGGTACCGTTTCCAGAGTCATCAAGCTGCCTCGAGGTAAGAATTTACATCTTCAAAATCGTAGCATTCCAGGCCCATAACCCGGCGAGCAAAGGCGAGCAACATACGCCGCACTTCTTCCGAGATGGTCGGATACCAAACGGGGCTGGCAAGCACCAAAGTACGCCAGGCTAACCAGGGCTGGATCACCGTGGTTAAGGCCTGGTCGGGTTGCAGCGCGAGATACCGTTTCCAAAATCGCTCGTGTAGCACCTGAAACGGCCCTGCCAGCCGGCCATAGCGCTGCAGCGAGAAGAACACGTAATTAATCGTCATACAGCTTACGTCGTCGGCCGCTTCGCCCCACTCACCCCGGCTACGGTCCAGCACGTGGAACTCTTTTTCTTTTTCAAACAAAATATTAAAGGGATGAAAATCCCCATGAACTTGACATAAACGTTTATGGCGCGGCTTAAGCCGCCAGCGCCAACCGTTAGCCATCTCCTCAATCTGGCGTAACTCAGCTTCGTTAACAAACGGCAGGCCGGGGGGGTAACTGTCTGTCAGCCCCATAATTCCCTCACCGTGGCCGATCAGGTCTCTCAGGCGGCGCCGCCAGAGCACCGGCTCGTCACGTTTGACTTGATGAATTTCGGCCAGGTAGGTGGCCAGGGCTTCTGCTCGGTTAATGTCTAAGGGACGCAAACTTGCTCCATCTCGGAGCCGGATCAAATCATCCGCATACGGCCGTCCCGGCCGAAATGCGGTCACCAGCAGCAGATCCTCAGCCGTCTTGATCGAATGGATTTGACCGGTATTAGCCTGGACCACCATATCCACGGCCGGCACGTGGCGCGGTAGCCGGGTAAACGCCTTAAAATCAAACCAGACTGCGGCCACGCGGTCCTCATCTCGCTCATGGCCGAAGGCGTTACGATTGATGCGATGAAAAACGACTTTTTCTTGGCAGGGACCGGCTTGATACGTGATAAGAATGGGACAACCGTAACCGAATTGCTTCAGGGCCGCTGCGCCCGATGATTTGCCACCTATTGGGCGCATCTCTTTTATTTGGACCGGTGCGCCCGATATTGCTTCGAGATAATTTTGAAGTGCCTCAATGGTTAATTCCATGGCCTGATCTCCTTCATCCAACCGATTATGCTTTTCACCTAAACCACTACCGCACTACAAGCACCGGACGGTCTATTCTGACCACAATCTGATGAGCCAAATTATCGAGCAGGAACCGGCCCCAACCTTGGCCCTGGTAATCGCCAATAACGACGAGATCGTAATCTCCACTGCGAGCCTCTGCCAAAATTTCGTCGACGACCAGGCCATGACGCACCTTGGGCGACGAATGAACCTTCAACTTACCCAGGGCTTGAATATCTCGAGCTAAGAATTCTCCTTCTGGCGCGTGTTCTTGAATCAATTCCTCGGCGCTGGCCAGCAGTTGTCTACTGCTCACGCCCGGCCCGGCGGTGATTTGCGACATCACGTGCAGAACCGTAATCTCCACCTTGCTTTCGAGCAGATCGAAGAACTGGACGGTAAAACGGTTGAGCACCGACGGCCGCATGGCTCCACTATCGCACAGCAACACTCGTCGAATCGGATCGGTTTTGCCCTTGGCAATGATGACCGGGCACGGGGCATGCTCGATCACCCGCACCGCTGTTGAGCCGAGGAAACGGGTCATCAGGCGATGTTTTGGCCGCTCACCGACGATTACCAAATCGTAATCACCCGTTGCCGCTTCCGAAATAATTTCCTGGGCTGGGTAACCCGCTCGAACTTTGAGCTGCACTTCGGAAATCTTCAAGCCCATGTTGTCACACGCTGTGGCAAGTATTCGTTCGGCACGCGGCCGATCAGCCGCACGCCTAATGACGGTGATCAAAGTGGGGGGATCTGCAATACGTTGAGCCTCTAAAATATGGGCACCCAAATACAGGGCTGCCTCGGAGTGGTGCGATCCGCCGGTTGCTATCAACAAGCGCACGGTGTAATCCTCCTTACCACAACATCAGAATGATAGGAACCACGAAAATAAGAACCATAAAGCCGGCCAGATTACGGTTGTCTGCTGTCACCCAGGTCACGAACGCAAGCATCGCCCGTTCGTAGCGACGGTAAAATATGCTCAATATTAGCAAAGAGACCATGGAAATACTCGAAATTCCAACGAAAACAATGGTAAAGGCTGCGGGATGGTCCACGAATATTGCCGCTAACAACGTATCGATAAAGGTGGTAATATTTGCGCCCATAATATAGGGTATCACATTTTCTCGACGGATGAAGCCCCGATTGCTCAGCGGTACCAATATGCTCAGAGAAATCGTAACCGACATCGAAATCAAGGTCACGGCTGCCCCTAATACAAACATCATCCAGGGCCGGTAAACCAAACGCGAAACCCGTCCAATTTGGCTTTCTTTGATTGCCATTTGTGGCAGGCAGCGGTCGAACAAATTAAAGCTCAGCATAATTAACCCTAAGCCGACGATAAAGAGAATCCAGCGGGGCAGCACCCCGAGCAATAAACGAGTAATAGGATCGAAGATGAGAGCGATCACCGAGGTCAGCACGGCACCGGACGAGGGCTGAGTCCAGCCGAACTGCCCGCTTTGCAGCAAACCGATACCGACAAAAAAAGCAACTAAGTATGTTGTACCGGTGACGGTTAGCGACAGCAAGCCCATACTTAGCCCTCCGGACCGGTCGCGGCCACGGACGAAATAAATAAAACCAATAAACAGAACGATAAAACTAGCACCCAAACGACTGCCGATGACCATGGCAAATGCGCTCAACTCGTCGATGGCACCGGCATCAAGAAAGGTCAGGGCTGCTGCCGCAACCGGTGAGCCGCTCATAATAACATAAGCAAATAACCAGCCGAAACCCAAGC
>JBFGLD010000012.1:0-20285 GCA_041576335.1 Anaerolineae bacterium
CTGCTCAGGGCACGTTTTCTGATAAGCTGAACGGCCCGTCGGGGGGGATTCGATTTGTAATAAACTAATATAAGGAAAACCGGCAAAATGTTTAACGCCTTTGTTCAGGGATTAGAAACTTACTTATCTACGTGGGCAAACCAATTGATTTCGGTCGAGGCTTTACGCCAGATCATCGCTCTTGGCCTATCTCTAATTGCTGCCTGGCTTTTACAGCGGCTGCTGCGCCGCTTCTTCGAGAGTGCTGAAGCTCGCTACGTCCAGATTCCCTGGGTACTGCACTTCTCGGCCGTCGTACGTCAGATCCTGTGGCCTTTCTGGACCAGAGTGCTGATTCAACTGGCTGTTACGGCATTTCAGGAACGAGTCTGGGAAACGGCGTTGTTGAGTTGGGCCAGCCTATTCATTAGCCTCTGGCTGCTATATCGTTTCTTTTACGCCCTTTTGCAGGTAAATTTGTCGCCTGAACTGGCGCATACGTGGAGTCGAAAGGTCGTTTTGCCGCTTCTTTTTTTTATTGGGCTACTCCAGGCTACCGGCTTAATGGATGATATCTTGCAGTGGACCTTGACGCCGCGCCGAGACATCAAGATTACGGTAGGCTCTATTATTGCCGGGCTGGCTGTCTTGGCCCTGTTTCTGGTTTTTTCGAGAGGTCTAGGCCAATATTTAAATCGTGCCTTTCTGCCGCAATTTAATGTTGGCCCGGCCTTAAGCCAGGCACTTTCCACCTTGATCACTTATGTCGTCGTGGTAATCGGGGTCATGATTGGGCTAAATATCGCTGGAGTCAGTCTAACGACCCTGACCGTAATCGTCGGTGGGTTGTCTGTAGGTTTAGGCTTTGGCTTACAGGAGATTGTTAGTAACTTTGTGAGCGGGTTTATCCTCATGTTCGAACGATCCATTGGCCCTGGTGATGTACTCAAGATTGAAAACACGATCGGCGTGGTTCAGCGAATTAGTGTTCGCAGTATGATCATCAGAACCCAGGACAATATTGAGCTGGTTGTGCCAAACTCCAAATTTTTAACGGAGACGGTCACAAACCTAACCCGAACCGAGGACTTGGTACGAATGCGGATAAGGGTAGGGGTAACCTATAATGCCGATCCGCGCCAGGTTGAACAACTGCTATTAACGGCGGCGCAGCATCCGGGGATTTTGAGCGAGCCAGCCCCGTCAGTCCAGTTTGCCGATTTTGGGGAAAGCAGCCTCAATTTTGAACTGCTGGTCTGGACTAAAGATGCCGCCCGCGGTATTCAGTTAGGCAGCGATTTGCGCTATGAAATTTGGGATACCTTAAAGGCTCATAATATTGAAATTCCCTTTCCACAGCGAGATCTGCACATTCGCTCGGGTGTACCCTGGGAAAATCTGGCGCGCCACGGTGGCAGCAGTGAAGACCACTAAGTAGATTACGTCGAGAAAAAAGGTGAATCTCTTAAGCCCGGCGGATGCTTGGGGGGATTGAGGGGGATCTATGGAAGGTGTATTTGAAACGGTTCAAACGCTTTTAGAGCCGATTTTGAGCCCGGCCGAGTTCCAAGCCAAGCTGATTGGATCGTTGGTCATTATCTTGATCCTTTGGCTTTTACGCTATGTTGTCTTGTGGATTGTCAACCACGAAATTGAAAACGTCCGGACACTCTATCGCTGGAAAAAGACGTCAACCTACGTGGTCGGTATCCTGGGCTTAATCTTGGTCGGGCGGATCTGGGTTTCCGGAATACAATCCTTGGCCACTTATTTGGGATTGGTTTCGGCGGGCGTGGCCATTGCCTTACAAGGGCCACTGACCAGCCTGGCAGCCTGGGTATTTATTGTCTGGCGACGTCCGTTCGAGGTGGGCGATCGCGTCCAGATTGGAGACCATTCCGGCGACGTAGTTGATATCCGAGTTTTCCAATTCACGATGCTTGAGATCGGCAATTGGGTGGATGCTGACCAAAGTACCGGCCGAATTCTTCACGTGCCAAACCGGCAGGTCTTTGACACCGTCTTATTTAATTATACGCAAGGATTTGAATACATCTGGAATGAAATTCCGGTTATGGTCACCTTTGAAAGTGATTGGAAGAAAGCCAAGCAGACTCTTCAACAGATTGCCGATCGCCGGGCCGGAAATGTGAGCCAGGTAGTGGCGGACCAGGTTAAGCAAGCCAATCGGCGCTACATGATTATGTACGGTACCTTGACCCCGACAGTTTACACTCGCGTCGAAGCGAGCGGCGTCCTGCTTACGATTCGTTACTTTTGCCCGGCGCGCCGGCGCCGTTCCACTGAACAGGACATTTGGGAAGATATTTTGAATGCCTTTGCCCAAGATCCCGATATTGAGTTTGCATATCCCACGCAGCGATTTTACGCGCGCGAGGTTGGCGGCCAACTTGGAATAGCCAGGCTGGATGCAATGGCTGCCAAGCGTGCCAAGAGGTAAGGGGGACTTTATCTATGTCATACCAGCAACTTGAGTTGTTGTTTGAAGCGGTAGGGAAAGCAGCAAACCTTTTAATTCTCACCCACAATAATCCGGACCCGGATGCCATTGCCAGCGCGTTTGGGCTCAGCTACTTACTGGCAGAGAAGCTAGGGGTTGAAAGCCAGATTGTATACCGGGGAATTATTGGCCGTGCAGAGAATAGGGCGCTGCTGCGATATCTGGACCATCCACTGAAACGGTTTGTTGCCACCGATCTGGATCCGGCTACACCGATTGCCTTGGTAGACACACAGCCTGGGGCCGGTAATAACGCCCTTCCCCACGGTTCTCGGGCGACTATTGTCATCGATCACCATCCCCGGTGTAAAACCTTTGAAGCGGCTGCGACCAGTTTCATAGATGTGCGTCCGGGCATTGGCGCCACGGCAACGATTATGACCGAGTATCTACGAGCCGCTAATCTCAGTTTTGAGCGCCGACTGGCAACTGCCCTGTTTTACGGTATCAAGACGGATACAATGGGTTTGGGACGGGGGACTGATTCGTCAGATACTAACGCATTTTGTTATCTTCTACCTCAAATAGATATCGAGGCCTTATTCAAAATTCAGCAGGCACAGGTGCCGGCCGACTACTTCAAGAACTTAGCCATGACTCTGCAGGGCGCGCGCATCTACAATGGTATCGTTACCGCCTATATTGGACAGATGAGCTACCCGGATTTGGTGGCCGAAATGGCCGATCTGTTATTGCGCCGAGAGAATAGTAAGTGGGCCATTTGTGTAGGGGTATATCATGACCGCTTAATCTTGTCAGTTCGGAGTTACAGCCAACAGGGCGCGGGCCGGCTGGCACAGCAAGTGATTGGCAGCCGAGGTACGGCCGGAGGACATGGCTCTATGGCCGGCGGAAATATTATTTTGAAGGGTAAAAATCCCGAAGAGTTGGCAGAACATTTGATAACGCAGGCCTTGCAGGTCCTTAACGTCCCCCCGAAGGCGGTCGGAAACTTACTGGTCTGAATCTATCTGGTTGAGGTAAATACGTGGACTTCTTTCGAACAATCTATTCTAATGTTATCTTTCGCTTATCTGTTCGAACATGGATAGAAGGGCTTGACCTATTATTAGTTGTCATCACGTTTTACCTGTTGTTAAGTTGGGTCAGGCGAAGGCAAGCAGCTTTTTTGCTGCGTGGGGTGCTGTTATTGGCGATTGTCTTATTTGTAGTGACCATTGTCCTGCCACTACCTACGTTTGATTGGCTTGTTCGGGGAACACTCATTGCGATGCTGGTTGCTTTGCCGGTCATCTTTCATCCGGAACTGCGTCGATTGTTGGAGCAGTTTGGACGCACTTTTGGTTTAGATTGGGCGGTCCGCCAATCCACTGCCGAGAGCACCTTGTCGGATTTGGTTAAAGCGGTTGAACATCTTGCTCACAATCGCACCGGGGCGCTCGTCGTGCTGGAGGGAACCGTTCCATTGGGAGATGTGGTAGAAACTGGCGTACCGATCGGCGGGCAGGTGACTCAAGATTTGCTGCAGGCTATCTTTTATGGAGAAAATCCGCTGCACGATGGAGCGGTGATAATCCGCCAGGATAAAATCACCGCTGCCGGCTGCGTGCTGCCGCTCACACATCGGCCCCTCATTTATGCGGGGCGACGGTTAGGTACCCGTCACCGCGCGGCGGTCGGATTGAGTGAATTCAGCGATGCGCTGGTCGTGGTAGTCAGTGAAGAAACGGGCGAAGTTTCGGTGGCTCGAACCGGGCGTCTGTATCGACCGCTTACAATTGCCAAACTAAGAGAGAGACTTTTCGATTTTTATCTACCTGAGACGAGCCACCCGCCGCCCCTATCCTTGCGCGGACTTATCAAATCTTTCGGGCAAAGCCTCCGGAAACCACCTTCGCTGCCAACGCTGCGCCAACTCTTAGCCGATGTTGGCCTTCTGTTTGTGGCTCTGCTGCTGGCATTTACGATCTGGTCATTTGTTATCGAACAAACCAACCCGGCCCGGCAGGCTTTAGTCGAGGAAATTTCACTTCGGGTAGAAGATACGCCGCCCGGGACGATTGTCGTAGAGCCGCCTCCCGCTTCTGTGTCGGCCATTATTCAAACTACAAATAGCATTTTGCCGACGCTGCGGTCAAACAGTTTTCAGGCAGCGATTTCGCTGGAAGGATTATTACCGGGATTCCACCGCTTGAGTGTCGAGGTCATCCCCAGCGTATCGCAAGTTCGGGTCTTGAGCGTCGATCCAGCCGCGGTCGATTTGGAGTTGGTCCGAGTTATCACCCGCACGCTTTCTGTTACGGTTGATTTGACAAACCAGCAAAACATGTCGCCGGCTTTTCAAATTGTTCGGGTACCTGTGGCAACACCGAACCAAGTGCAGCTGCTGGGCCCAGCTCCCTTGGTTGAACAAGTTAGCCAGGTTCGGGCCAGGGTATCGTTGGCCAGTGTGACAACCTGGTTGCAAGAATTGCGCCCCCTCGAAGCCCTTGACGAAGCCGGTCGTGTGGTAGATAGCGTATCAATCCAACCGGCTCAAGTACAAATTAACGTAACCATTCAACAGCGCTTAAACGCGCTCGACGTGGGGGTACGCGCGGTTACGGAAAATTCGCCGCCACCGGGTTACTGGCTAAGCGACCTGAGTGTAGCCCCGGCGAGCGTCATCCTGCAAGGTGACCCCGGCCTGCTGGCGGAAATAGGCAGCTATGTGGATACGCTGCCGGTAGATATCAGTAATGCGGTCGGGGACCTTAATGTGCAGGTGCCGCTTGATTTACCGGCGGGAGTCCAGGCCCTGGATAGTGAGGGAAATTCAACCCAAACCGTGACGGTAAGGGCTCGAATTACCCCGCGCAGCGGGGACTTAGTCGTGACCCAAACCGTGGAGGTGATCAACGCGATACGCGGCGCTCGCGTGTCGATTAATCCGGCCAGAATAGATTTGTTGCTTAGTGGGCCTTTACCCACCCTGAATGAGATTGAGAGTAATCCCGATTTGATCCGGGTCGTTGTTAACGTCGCCAGTCTCAAACCGGGCGAGAGCATTGAAATGGTGCCGACGATATTTGCACCCGATGCGATCCAGATTCAGGCGGTTCCGTCCACCGTGCTGGTGACACTGCCAGACTCATAGCCGGAAAAGTGATGTTTCCCGTCGCCCAGGCTGCAAAGGTTTTCTGGCTTGGCCGGGACGGGCAAAAGCGCTGCGGTCTCCACATCCGCAAGAAACTTTAAGTCTATTAGTTGGAATACATCACATCCGCATATATGGCAGCCCTACTTTCAACACCGCCTGCCACATATCCGACGCGCGAACCACATCTAACTCAACCGGCGGAGGGGGAAGGCTGGCGTGGCGTTGTAGGGCCAAGTGCCACCAGCCTATATCGTGCCAGGCTCCCAGCTTGTAGCCGGCTTTAGAAAAGACGCCAATCAGGCTGAACCCTAGCGATTCATGCAGGCCGACACTGGCCGGATTCGGTAGTGCGATTCCGGCATAAGCGTTATAAAAGCCCTGCAAGACCAGGGCTTTGAAGAGCGAGGTATATAAGGCTTGTCCCACACCTCTGCGGCGAGCCTGTGGGTGGACATAAACGGATACGTCGACGGACCACTGGTAGGCCGCACGAACGCGATGCGAAGTGGCGTACGCGTATCCCAATATTTCGCCTTGTCTCTCGCATATTAACCAGGGAAATCGGGCTTCTAACTGTACAATCCGCCGTTGCATCTCTTCTATGGTCGGCGGTTCCAACTCAAATGAGATGATCGTCTGTTCCACAATAGGCCGATAGATAGCCAAGATTTGGGGGGCATCTTCATTGGTGGCTAACCTAATGATTGGTTCCATGAAACCACTCCATTCATAGCCTAAAAAAAACCCCAGCGACGAACCGCAATTCGTGCTGAGGGCTGCGCGGCCACTCCACCATGACAGTTATTTTGGGAAATTATATCAAACCTGACGGAGACGTCAACAAATGGTCATAACAGAGGCTTTAAACATTTATTCTATACCAATATTGATACACCTCCTCAAAGCCCAGCCCGCGGTATAGCGACTGGGCCGGTATATTACCCAACTCAACTTGTAGATAGGCTGTAGTGGCTTCTTGCTGCTTAGCCCAGTGAAGAATATTCAAGACAAGCGCTTTCCCAAACCCCCGTCTTCGTACGTTATGGTCGGTAACAACGTCGAACAGACCTACACAGTGATTCTCTAAAACCCCCAAGCCGCAAGCGACGACCCGATTTTGGTGTAACAGCGCCGCGAAGCATGTATCGGGCACAATCCTGCGCAAAATGGCTCGGTGTGCGGCTCTCATATCCGAAATGCCGTGCAGCCTTACAAAATGGTTTTCCCATGCGGGAGGATAATCTGACCAGACTTTGCACGTGGATGTTGCCGCTGTTTGAAGACGGGTCAGGTCCAGCACCTTAACACTTGTAGGACTTTGCTTTTCAAAACCTCGTTGAGCTAACAGGTAATCTAATTGTACGGGCTGGGCGAGAGGCGTGATCCGAAAAATCGGGGTGAGATTTCGAGCCTTGTAGAAGTGGATACATCGCCGGATTTTATGCTGAACCGCTTGTGTGCTGCTGTAAATAGGGTTGACCGAGTTAGCACGCTTCGTATAGCCCTGAGAAAATCTCAAAATCCAGCCGTCATAAATTATGGTCTGGAATGCCGGCCAGGCATTTAGCGATAATTCTTCGATCGTCTGGATACTAGGGAGTGACCAGTTCGACAATGCGCGGCAAAACCTCGGCAACGTCGGCATGGATTACAATGTCTGCACGTTCGTCGAGATACGTGGCCTCAAAGTTGATGATTATAAGTTTGGCATTATTGTCCAAAGCTACTTCCGGTAAGTCAGAAGCAGGGGCAACTTCGAGCGATGAACCTACTACGAGCACAAGATCCGCTTTCTTAATTGCCATCTCCGCAGACAAATACTCTCGTACAGGCAGTTGCTCTCCGAAAAGGATGGCATTCGGTTTCAAGACCCCGCCACATTGGTGTGTCGGCACCTGGCCATCTTTGGTAAATTTCTCGAAGATGTCGGTTGAATCCAATATTTCATAGCAGCGAGTACACGTTACTTCTCTGAGATGGCCGTGCAGCTCATACACAGTCTTAGAGCCGGCTTTACGGTGAAGATCGTCGATGTTTTGAGTAATGATGGCTTTTATTTTGCCAATCCGTTCGAGCGTGGCCAGCGCCTGATGGGCCGGATTCGGCTTGGCTTCCAATAACAGATGGGAAAGCGGATGGATCCAATTGTAAAAGTTCTGCGGATTTTGCCGAAAGGCAAAGATTGAGGCCACAACCATCGGATCAATTTCATCCCATAAGCCCGATTTCGGACTTCTAAAATCAGGAATACCGGAGGGTGTACTAATACCGGCCCCGGTCAGGGCCACGATTTGATCGACTTGTCCAACCAGATTAGCCGCTTGTTGAATATGTTTAGCTAATTGTCTCAATCTTTTTTATCCTTCTATTGATTACTGCCATTGACGGTGACGCCCGGCAGGGGTAGGCTGAAGCGGAACGTGCTGCCATGGCCAACTTTACTTTCGACCCAAATCCGCCCGCCATGTCCCTCAACAATTCTTCTTGCAATATGCAGGCCCAGGCCGCTTCCTTTGGCCGAATGTTTACTTTTGTTTTTTACCTGGAAATAGCGTGAGAAAATTCGCTCCAGATCGGGCGGAGGAATTCCAATGCCATTATCTCTAATCTCAACCAAAATCTCACTATCTGTGGCAGTCGCGGCCAGACAGACTTGACCCCCTGCCGGTGTGAATTTGATCGCATTTCCGAGCAGATTTGTGAGAACTTGCTCCAAGCGTTTTGAATCACCGGTGATCATTGGGATTGAAGCGGGTAATTCGGTGGTGAGCTTAATTCTTTGTTGGTGAGCAAATCCTTGTAATTTAAGACTCGCCTGGCGCAATAATTTCAGAAAAGCTACTTGATTACGTTCAAACTCTAGCCTACCTTCATCAAACTTGGAGACGTCGAGCAAATTGTTGACCATCTCGCCGAGTTGAACGGCCTGAGTATGAATTGTGGTCAAAAACTCTGTGCGCGTTTCATCACTAATTTCCGTACCTTCTTCAAGTAAGATTTGCGTAAAGCCCTGGATAGAAAAGAGCGGGGTGCGCAGTTCGTGTGAGATGGTAGACATAAAGTCATCTTTTAGCCGTTCCAACTGTCTTTCCCTGGTGACATCGTGAACCACGCGCACCTCGCCGACCGGATTTTTGAATTCGTCTACCATTGTGGTCGAAAAGATTTGTAAGGTTCTTGGATTTGGCGTTTCTACCGTTACCTCCTTAGCCAGCACGCCGGTGCGAGCGCGATAGGTTGTGCTGGCCGTGATATTGGCCAGGGTGGGGGCCAAATCGGGTGATGTGACATTCTGGCCGACAATCTGTTCCCGAGGGAGGTTAAGCATTAAGGTCAGGGCCGGATTACACATCGTTATCACACTTTGGCTGTTAATAACCAACAATCCGTCAGCCATATGTTGGATAATTGCTTGAGTTTGCTGCTGTTCGGCCGAGACTTTTGCAAAAAGGCGCGCATTTTCGATGGCAATGCCAACCTGAGCCGCCGCAATTGTCAACAGTTGTTCCTGCGCCGAGCCAAAAGCATTGGGATGGAAATCATCTACATTGATTGCCCCAATAATCTCCCCGTTGGCTAACAGGGGCGTAACCATCAAAGAACGTATAGATTCGTCGAAAAAAATAAAACCAGGTTCTTGATGCGTGTCTGGCAGGTAAATCGTTCTGCCTTCGGCCACGGCTAAACCGGCGATGCCTTCACCTAAGCGCAGCTTGGCCGTATCTCGCCACTCAGGTTTTAGGCCGTCTGCGGCTCTGATTTCTAACTGTTCACCGTTTGCGTCGAGCAAAAAGATGCAGCAGCCCCTGCAGCCAATAATCTGCCGAAGAGCGATGACGATAGCGTCCATAACTTCCTGCAAATTTAAGTTTCCGGCAATTTTCTGGGCCATCGTATATAAGGTGGATACTTGATGGAGGCGTCGGCGGGTTTGGTCAAACAGTTGGGCCCGTTCTATGGCCAGCGTGGTTTGTGTCGCCATAATTTGACACAGCTCGATATCATCGGGGGAAAAGTTGCGATTTGGGTCGTTAACATAAATTTCTATCAAACCGCTCATGTGGCTCTTATAGGCTAGGGGCAGGGCCAGGACGGTGCCCCAACTGGCGGTGTATCTGTTCTCCTCGCCGGCTGTTTGCCAATGGCTGATCTTATTGGGCGCAGCACGGCCCACCACCGGCCGCTCCGTTTTAATAACTTGCTGCGTGATCGGATCCTTCGAAATCAGGTACGGGCTGTCTAACTTGCGCCAGGTGTGAACGGGGTTGTCCGGAGCAAGCAAAATATACTCAGCCAGGGCGGTGACGGTCTTTCCTTCGTCATCAATTGCGCAAATAACACACGCACCGGCGTCCATAGCCTCAGTCATCTTGCGGACTATCAATTGCAGAACCCCTTCCGTATCCAGGCTCGTCCCTAAGGCGAAGTTGCTTTCGTATAGCAACTTTTGCTCGCGCATGTGACGCTGAAGCGTGCCTTGCAGACGTGCATTTTCGATGATAACCGCGATGTGACTGGCCAAGGCTTGCAGAATGTGGCGATCGTCAACGGAAAAGGCGTTGACCCGGTCGCTTGCAATATCTAAAATTCCGAGTAGATGATGGTCCGCCAGCAAGGGCACCGATAACTGAGCCTTAACTTCGGAAAGAGCCGGATGAGGTAAATATTGAGGCGCCTGTGAGAAATCGTTTACCAGGAGGATTTGCTCGAGGACTGCGGCACGTGCGGTCACTTCGGATCCGCCTATTTGCAGCGGGGTGAACTCCTTCGCATTCGGCTGCCGGTTTTTCCAAAGAGCACTTTGCAAGGTTAACGTTTGTCTCGACTGATTCAGCAAGAATAGCGTAACATACTCGTAGTTTAGATTTTGGTGCAGCAAGCTAACAACCTCATCCAGCAGCTTGTTCGAGTCGCGAATCGTGGCGAGTTTTTTGTTTAAGGCAGTAATGGTCTGCAAATACAGCGCCCGCCGCGTCAGGATATCTGTACTGGGTCGCTTGGGTCTAACCAACGAAACGGTGGCCGCAGCTTCTATCACTCGAGTTTGGGTTTGGAGAAGTCCCTGCCAGGCTTGGCTGTCGAATTTATCGGCGCTGGCTCGAGCAGCTGAGAAGCTCACCGAAAATAATGTGGCCAGGGCTGTCCAGCTATTTTGGATATCGGTCCCACTTTTCGGATAGTGCAGCAGTTTGGTCAAGTAGTAGGGGATTTTTTCGGGTGACGTGGTTGCTGCGTGTAACAGGGCCAGCCAGTCACTCAAATTAATGGCATGGGTCAGCGGTGAAGCGGCTATTTCGTCAGCCCAGCGAATTCTTAGGATGGGGACAATCGCCGGAATCCAGCTATTTGATCCTACTGCCTCGGTTCCGGCATTTTGCTTTATCTCTTTTGTCGCCATCGATGAACTGCCCTGACAATCGAATACCTGTGCCTAAGCCTGCCCCTGCCGAGATTTTACCATAGATAGCGCCTGACACAAATAGGGGAAATGGCGTATTTAGGCTTGCACCCTCCCTCGGCTGCAGCTCAGCTGGCGGGTATCCGCGGAAACAACGGCTGCGCCAGGTGGCTGCGCCCCGATTAATCCGCTCAAGAGTCGGCCAAGCGAAGATTTTTCGTAGATAAGCGGTGTATTCGTAAGGGTGGGCTTCCTGCGGTCTGATCTTGTTTGGCTCGAATTATCACAAGTCGAATAGTTATGATAAAATACGGGTCCGTATTGAATTCAAGACCGGCTAAGTTATCATGCTTCAGGTTTGATTTGCTAATAATGAATTAAAAAGGAATTGCGTTTTATTATGAAACAACCGGCCTTGATGTGGCGGCTTTTTAAATGGGCGCTGATCATATTACCTGTGCTTGCCTGCGGCCCGCTGGGACCCCGGCAGGTCACGCCGACGCCCACAAAGACTCCGCGGCGCATCAAAACCGTGTCTCAGCTAGCCACTGCCACCCCATCTGTGGTAATTTTACAGACGTCCGTACCCGAGGCAGTATCGCCGACCGACACGCCTACCCTAACTCCCATTCCAGTCACCAATACACCGACTTCTGCGGAGCTAGAGCCGCCCCAAGAGGCACCTGCTCCCGAGCCCCTGCCGCCGACCGACACGCCGCCTCCGCCTCCCCCGCCCACGAATACACCGCCACCCCCGCCACCGCCGACGAGCCCACCTGCACCGCCACCAGCCACAAACACGCCGGTTCCGCCACCACCTGCGGCAAACGCCGGCCCCACAATAATTATTGAGTTACCCAATGGAGATACCTATAGTATTGGCGATGAGGTAAAAATCGTTATTACGGTCAGAGATGCGGATGGTGTGGGCGAAGTAGACTGGGGTGTTTTTACGGAGAATAAGACGCCCGTTTTGGATGGGGAGAAAAATTGCGGTAATGCGACGGAGTGCAGAATAGAAAAGGAGTTCAATGCTGATCTGCCGGGCGCCTTTCAAGTTGGCGCCGAAGCCAAAGACTCCAAAGGGGAAAAAGGCATTCAAATTAAGCAGCTTTATGTAGGCTGATGCGACCAATTGAACATCAACTACCTTCTCTATCGAATCGCCGGTATAATTGCGCCCAAGGTTCCGCCTGAACTGGGCTATGCGGCATGCCGCTTGATTGGGGCGAGTCTTTATCAATTTAATCGTTCGGGTCGAGCAAATATCCAGCACAATGTGCAGCGAATATTAGGCCCCCGGTGCGCCGAAGCAGAAGTCAAGCGACGTACCCGAGCTGCTTTTAACTACATTCTTTATAACTACTTTGATCTCTTTCGTCTCCCTTACCTGGACGACGAAAGGGTCAAACACCTGGTCACAATCGAAGGATGGGAAAATGTAGAGGTAGCGCTCGCCGAGGGGCGAGGCGTTATCATGGTTTCAACCCATTTAGGAAATATCGAAGTCGTACTCTATGAGATGTTACGACGAGGTTTATCCATTACCATTCCGGTCGAACGGGTTGAACCCCCGGCCCTATTTGAATACATTTCGACGATCCGAATGAGTAGAGGCTTAAAGCTGGTACCGATCGATGGGCCTCTTCTCGACTTAATTCGGACGTTAAAGAAAGGCGGCGTAGTTGGTCTGGCGGCGGATAGAGATATCACCGGTACCGGACAAATCGTAGAGTTTTTTGGATATCGGGCTCATCTGCCTGATGGTCATGTCAGGCTCGCACTCAAAACGGGAGTTCCGATCGTGATCGGTTTCAGCCGGCGTAATGAAAATCAGACCTACCATGCGCGTTTTTTACCGCCTATTAACCTGCCGCTCGAAGGTGCCGAAGAAGAGCGAGTGGCGGCAGGCATGAAATTTATCATTCAGGAGATGGAGAAAGCGATTTATCAAAACCCGGAACAGTGGACGATAACTGTATCCATCTGGGCTGATAATTCGAAGCAATTCGCGGTTCGTGACTAGCACTTAAGTCGCATTGCTCGACGATTGTGGCGCAGCTACCTGTTGACAGGAAGCGGTTTACGGCTAACTATGAAGATCGCGCTCGTATCACCTTACGATTTCCCCTATCCTGGTGGCGTTACCGAACATATCATTGCTCTGGCAGTTCAATTGCGGCAGCGAGGTCACGAGGTACATGTGTTGGCTGCTTGCTCAGGTTACCAACATAAAACGTTTTACAACACAAGGTCGGTAACGCACCGAGTAGCCACGATCCCAATAGGCGGTACCGTGGCTCGGGTGGGGGTATCACCGTTAAGCTATTTCAGAATAAAAAAGATATTACAGAGCGAAGCTTTCGACGTTGTTCATCTGCAAGAGCCGTTAACGCCCGGTATTACGTGGCTGGTATTAAGCCAGGCCCATTCATTGGGCCACGCGGTGACTGTCGGTACTTTTCACGCATACCATGAACAACCGAACTGGTTATATGTAAAAGGGCGTCCGATTTTTCGTATGTTTTTTGCCAAATTGGATGGGCTGATCGCGGTCTCCGAGGCAGCCCGTGAGTTCGCCCACAGAATGTTCCCGGGTGATTATCAAATTATTCCGAACGGTATTGATCTAAGCCGGTTTGGCAAAAAAGTAAGATCGACGCCGCTGGGCCAGTCAAAAAAAACCGTAACGATTCTGTTTGTAGGGCGTTTAGATTGGCGAAAGGGCTTTGATAATTTGTTGGAAAGCTTTATCAGCCTTAAGCCGAGACATCCTCAGTTGCGGTTGGTGGTCGTTGGCCCGTTCGACGCCAAAGCTTGTGAACCGTATCAGAAAGTAGCCCAGATTAAGAATGCACTGGATATTGAATTTGTAGGTTATGTTTCTCCGGAAAGATTACCGTCCTTTTATCATCGTGCCGATCTTTTTTGTGCGCCCTCGGTTGGCTTTGAAAGCTTTGGCATTGTGCTGTTAGAAGCGATGGCTGCCGGCTTGCCCATTGTGGCTTCTGACATTGCCGGTTATCGCTCTGTAGTTACGCACGGTCAAGAAGGGTTTTTAGTGCCGCCCGATCAACCAATATATCTAACCCAAGCCCTGGGCGAATTATTAGATGATCCCTGGAAACGTAATGAAATGGCCCGGCGCGGTCGCCTAAAAGCGGATCGTTATAGCTGGGACTATATTGCCAATCAGATCTTAGAGGTGTATCATCACACGATTAGACGTAAAAAGAAGTCCGCACATCCAAATCAAACCGTGGCTCGACGGATTAAAGCAAATTTTGGGGACCGCTCGCTGAGAGCACTCGACCCAGAGTGATTTAGGGCCTTTAGAACTTTCTGCGACGGTTCCTATTAGAGCTACTAAATTTACCAAATTATGTAACCCTCTTAAAGGGACTAACAATGTAACACGCCAACAGCAGCTCAAATTTGGTGTCCGAAAGATCGCTGAATACGATTGATCGGCGTGCATAACAAAGGTAAGCCAGGCATGTTTAGCGAAGCAGCACGTAAATATAGCCGAATTTTCTTAGAACCTGCTGCCCGATTCATAAGCCGAACGGGCATTTCTCCTAACGTGGTTACGGTTACCGGGTTTCTGTTGATGATCGGCGTGGCCGTAGTATTGGCTTGGGGTAATCTATTTTGGGGGGGTATATTGATTATCGGCGTAGCTCTGTTCGACGCCATCGATGGGACCTTAGCCCGAATGATGGGACGCACCAGCCGGTTTGGCGCTTTTTTGGACTCCACCTTGGATCGTTTCTCCGAAGCCGTGATTTACCTAGGCATATTTATTTACCTGAGCGAGCAAAATCTACGGTTGGAGTTAATTTTGATTTATGCAACAGTGGTTGGTTCACTTATGGTCAGTTACGCCCGGGCCCGGGCGGAAGGGATTGGAGTACCGCTCAAAGACGGACTCTTTACGCGTTTCGAGCGGGTATTTTTATTAGTCGTCGGCCTGATCCTAAATCAGTTGACCTTGGTTTTGTGGTTACTGGCGATTTTCTCTAACCTGACAGCAGTTCACCGTATGTATTTGGTTTGGCGCATTACCGGGGGGGAGGAGGGCGGCTAACTGAAATCTAAGTTCTATTTTGCGGATTTGAGACTTGTCATTATGATATTCTTTAGGCAGGTTATTGAGATTTTGGTTTATGGACAAAGAACACGCTTCGAACAAGAATGCCACCGACTCTCGGGCCTCGCCCGTCAATCCTGGCGCCAAGCTCCGCCCAGGTTATACCCCTGAACTGGACCGGCTAAACGGTTTCCAATTTGGATCTCAGATTCAAAATCTCCCGTCAGAAATTGCCTGGGACAACGTTGAAAATGAGGCTGCCTCCCTCCTGAGTCGTTACATTCAGTTCGACACGACGAACCCACCAGGAAATGAGGCCGTAGCTATTGAATTTTTGGCCGATCTATTGCGTCAGCGGGGCTTTGAACCCAAAATTATCAGGTCAGCGCCGGGACGGGCCAATCTCATTACGCGCCTGGCCGGCCCGGCCAAGCCGGTTGCTCCACCCTGTTTACTGTATGCTCACGCCGATGTTGTTCCGGCCGTTTCAACTGATTGGTCGGTGCCACCCTTTGGCGGCCAGATCCGGGATGGATTTGTCTGGGGGCGTGGGGCGCTGGATGACAAAGGGTTGGGTATCATCTTCTTACAGGCATTGACCCTCCTTAAGCAAGTTTCTGCCCCGTTGAACCGGGATGTTATCTTGTTAATTGCAGCTGATGAAGAAATGGGAGGTCGCCACGGGGTGGCCTGGCTGCTCGACAACCATCCGGAATTAATTAGGGCTGAGTACGTTTGGGATGAAGGGGGGATGGGTGTCAGGCGAGCTAACGGGCACTATCTCTATAACATTGCCGTTGCCGAAAAGGGACCGCTCACTGTAAGGCTGATCGCCCGGGGTACACCCGGCCACGCCGCACTGCCCCAATCAAACAATTCGCAGGATCGCCTCGTAACTGCCCTGGCCCGGATAAAGCGCTGGACACGCCCTCCCCGGCTGACCAAGGCCGTAATCGCGATGCTCAAAGCGCTGGCTTCGGAGCAGCGCTTTCCGCAATCCCTTCTATTTGCCAAGGCCAATCTAGGCGTGGTATGGCCATTCTTACGTCCTCTGCTCGAGTCAAACCCCATGTTTGCTCCGCTTATTCGCAATACCATAAACCTTACAATGCTTAAGGGCGGCGAGACGAGTAATGTTATTCCGGCACAAGCCGAGGCTAAATTAGATATCCGGCTACTGCCGGGTGAAGACCCCGATGTTGTCCTGGCCGATTTACGGTCAATTATTAGCGATCCGAATGTCTCAGTCGTGCCGGAAGAGATGCCGACACCGCACGTTTCAATGTCTAAGGATTCGGAATTTTACCACGCTTTAGCTTATACGCTCCAGGCAATGGCCCCGCCCGGCACGATTGTTCCCTACTTAACCCCCGGCGCGACCGATTCTCGATTTTTTCGCCGGGCCAGGATGCAAGCGTATGGCTTTATGCCAATGCTGCTGGATAGTCAAGAGCTAAACCGGATTCACGGTATCGACGAACGAGTTTCTCTGGCGAATTTGCGTTGGGGTATTCAATTTGTGGTTGCAGCGCTGTCAAAATTGGGAAACGCCGTTTCTAAGTTAAGCAGTCAGTAGGGGACAGATCAGCCGTAAGGTAACATTTTCGTGGCCCAAAATGAACTGGGAAGGCAGCTAAAATGTGAAATGTAACCAAGGTTTTCCAGAAAAGTTTACGTTTATCGGCTTACGTTTTGTGAAATCTTCGACACCATAAGGGAACCGTTACCACAATTTTGTAACCAATTGAACCGTGCTATGATTAGGAAAAAAAGGTTGGTTTATTAAAATGACGACTTCAACGATTAAGATCCAATTATATGTTGCAGAGGGTAGACAGTGGGCTGCGGTGACTATTGAAGGGCCTGATGACCCTCGTGTGGCTTTGGCTGTAGCAACTAAGGCGCTTGGGACAGAGTTGGCTCAGTTTTATCTGGAGAATGCTCCCAGTAAAGCCCCCTTAGACCTGGGGAGCGTGGAGCGGACACGGGTGCCGGGCGCTGGGAAAGCTGCGCCCATCTCGGTTGCCAGCCTTTTGGGTGTTTCTGAGACGTCAGGTCCGGGTGGCTCGGTCGACGAGGATAACGTTGCTGAACCCCTTGAAGCCAGTCCAAAGGTTCGCCAGGAACATTATCAAAAGGTTAAAAACTGGGCCAGCAGTGAAAAGAAGGAGTCGCTGCAAGACTTAGATTTATCGGGACAAGACCTAAGTCGGGTGAACCTGGCCGGCGCGGATTTAAGCGGCTCGAACCTGGAAGGCGCTAACCTGACGGAGGCCAACCTGGAGGGCGCTAATCTCAAGGCGGCTATGCTGAGCGTGGCCAACCTGGCTGGGGCTAATCTTAGAAAGGCTGATCTGACCCGATCTAACTTAATTGAAGCCGACTTGAGCAAGGTTAACCTTGAACAGGCCGATCTCAGCGGGGCTAACCTGACCGAAGCAATCGTCAATCAGACTAATCTAAGCAAAGCGACTCTCAACGGAACCATACTAAGCGAGACGAACTTGACCCGAGTCAACCTGCATAAGGCCGACTTAAGCAATGCCAATCTGTCTGAAGCTAACCTGTTTCAGGTTGATTTGACCGAAGCAAATTTGACCCATGCTTTTGTCTGTGAGGCGATCCTGCATCGAGCCAATCTGCATCGAGCAATTCTGGAGAATGCTAATTTGAGCCGCTCCGATCTGACCGAGGCCGATTTAAGTTATGCTGACTTAAGCTACGCCGACCTGAGCATGGCGAACTTGACCGGAGCGAACCTGCACGAAGCTATTCTACTTGATACTGAGTTTGAAGGCACCATCATGCCCGATACACATGAATGAAGTTAATTATGTAACGAGTGCGCATGCAATTCAAGCAGAACCGACTTTTATGGTCCGCCATATTCCGGTATATGGTGATGTGATCCTCTCGCCAATGGCCGGTTTTTCAGATAAGCCGTATCGCCTGATTTGTCGCGAGTACGGCTCGGCTATGAGCTATACTGAGTTTGTCTCCGCCGATGGCATTCTGCACGCTAACGAACGTACTAAGCAGATGCTGGCGTTTGATCCTTCTGAAAGCCCGATGGTGTTTCAAATTTTTGGGAGCGACGAACGCATCTTGGAAGAGGCCGCCCGCCGTATTGAACAGCTCGACCCGGATATCGTCGACATCAATATGGGCTGTTCGGTCAGGAAAGTATCCGGGCGAGGGGCCGGGGCTGCCCTGCTCCAAAACCCGGCCAAAATTGGGCGCATCTTCGCCCGGCTCACCAAGGCGCTCTCCGTGCCGGTGACGGGCAAAATCCGCCTGGGCTGGGATGCAGACTCGCTCAACTACCTTGAGGTGGCCAAGGTGCTGGAAGATAACGGCGCCGCCCTCATCGCCGTCCACGGGCGGACCAAAGCCCAGGCCTATAATGGCCAGGCCTGCTGGGATGCTATCGCCGAGATCAAACAGGCGGTCAAGATCCCGGTCGTGGGCAATGGCGACGTGAGAACCGTGGCCGATATCGAACGTATGAAACAGTATACCGGCTGTGATGCGGTTATGATCGCTCGGGCCGCCATCGGCAATCCCTGGATATTCCAGGGCAAAGACATCCACCAGGTGACCCTGGCCGAGAAGGCTCAGCTCATCTTCCGCCATTTGGCTTTAATGTTAGATTTTTATGGTGAAGAGCGGGGCTTGGTGCTTTTTCGAAAACACGTGGTCAAGTATGTGTGGGGTCTGGCCCACATCGCCAGAGTTAAACAGCAGCTTATCACCTGCACCCGGCCCGAAGAGTTCGTTGCCCTCATGCGGGCCTACGAGGCCGAGGCGGAAGAGCGGGCCGAACGGGCGGCTCAATGGACAGCGCCTGAGGTGATCACTTCGCGCTACCGGAGTGTACCGGTTTAAGGCCCGTAACTCACTATTAAACAAGGCACATTTATGAAAAGGATAGATATCTAGACAAACCTAACCCGTGTCCCGATCGGCGCGCGGGTCTTCTCCCTCGTCTCCGCTGCCTTCCCCAAAGTGATTAACCCCTGTGGTTCCCAATCATAGGGTAGCTTTAAAGTTTCCCTCACCAGGCCCGGTACAAAAAGCGGCGCGCAGACCCAACATGCAGCCAGCCCGTCGGCGTGGGCCAGCAGCAGTAAATTTTGGGCCGCCATAGCCGTGCTTTGGGCGGCCATGATCCATTCATTGCGGGAGCGGCGGGGATCAGGATAGGTGTCCATATTGCCCATGCTCAAACAAACGACGATCAAAACGGGCGCGCCGGTCAGCCGGGCGTAACTGCGGGCTACATCCCGCTCGATGTCCTCCGGGTCGTCGCCGTCGGCGCGCCGGTCGGCCCGCAGCCGGGCGCCCATGGCCCGCGCCAGTCGATCTTTATCGGCGGATTCGGTCGACACGGCAAAGCGCCAGGGCTGCCGGTTGTGGGCCGATGGGGCCCAGGTGGCTGCCTCCAGTAAGCGCCAAATCGTCTCTTTAGGGATAGCCTCAGCCGTGTAGCGTCGAACGGAACGACGGCTTTTGATGAGATTCGTTAAGATTTGCCTAACATTGAAACCGCAACTGTACCGCGTTAGATTTTCCATGGTGCAACAAAAGCTTTTCTACGACTGAGTTTGGCGTGATATAATAGGTTTACTTTATCAAAATCTACTTTAGTCCTGGTGAATAGTCAACTTTTGTTTCGTCAACTTGATTTCTAAATGACCGGCTCATAATTGAAGCAATCAGGGGCACGTGATGAGTGAACCATTCCTTAAACAGGCGCTGCTATTTGGTGCGGGAAACAATGGCCGTGGCTTCATCGGCGTGATTCTCTCTCAGGCGGGTTATCAGGTAACCTTTGTGGATATTGCCGAGCCTCTCGTCAAGCTGATTAATCAGCGCCAAAAATATATCGTTAGAGAAGTAGACGCTGCGGGTGAGAGGGAGGTTGCCGTCGATAATGTTAGAGCCCTTCACAGCCAGGATGAACCGGAAATAATCGCGAAAATTTGCCAGGCGAATTTTATTGCGACAGCCGTTGGCCCCGAGGTCTTACCCGTTATTGCCCCCGTGATTTCCAGGGGACTCCGGCAGCGATGCGACCGTAACATTAAGTCACCTTTGAATATTATGGCTTGCGAGAATTTGACCGACAATTCCACAGTGCTGCGAGGCCAAATCCTCGACCACTTGCCGGTTGACTACCATCAATACGTTGAGATCC
>JBFGLD010000013.1:0-18699 GCA_041576335.1 Anaerolineae bacterium
CGGGCCGCCCTTAGCTGAGCAGCCAGATCCGCTCCCGCTGCCGATTGACGCGTGGGGCCGTGCTGCGCTGCTCCGCTCCCAGCACGATGTTATCGTACCGCCGGCACTGGCCAATGGACGTTACAATTTGTGGCTCATGCTTCACGACGGCAGCGAGCCTGCCGGGGCCCCCTTTTTGTTGGGCACGGTTGACGTAACATCCCCGGCCCATCAATTTGACCTGCCTTCGACGGCCACTTCTCCTACAGGCCCGGCCCGGCTTGAGGCAAGTATTGCTCTGGCCGGCTATGAATTTCACCGTTTAGATTCAGCGCTCAGTCTGAATTTGTACTGGCGAACCGACGCCCCCATGATGACCCGCTATAAAATCTTCGCTCAACTTCTCGCCGCTGACAATACCCTCGTTGCCCAATCCGACAGCTTCCCTGCCGCCGGGCAGCGTCCCACCACCGGCTGGCTGCCGGGGGAGATTATCAGCGACCCTCATACGCTGGTCTTGCCACCTGATCCCGTTCCGGGAAGCTATCGCCTTATCGCCGGGCTTTACAATCCGCTCACCGGCGAACGATTGCCGCTGCTTGATGAGCATGGCAATCCTGTTGCCGATGCCATCTTCATCGCCGAGGTCACCGTACCGTGAGGGCGTATACGCAGGGAAGCATCGCAGCGGACACCGGCAGCGGAGCAGGAGATAGTCTCCCGACCTCCCCTCGTCTACCGTCTTCCGTCAACCGTCTCCCCGGCCTCGTCTGCTGGCTCCTCATCATCACCTTCGCCGTCTATTTTAGTGCCTTGGCCGTGCAGCAGCATCGTGCCTTTCAAACTAACGGTCTTGATGTGGGCAACGTCGATCAGGCTCTGTGGAATACGGCCCAGGGTCGTTTTATGCAGTTCACGCTGATGACCCCTATCCAATCCCGGCTGGCCCTCCACGTCGAGCCTATTCTCCTGCTGCTCGTTCCTTTTTATTGGCTCCGTCTTGGCAGCCCTGAAATGCTGCTGATCGTCCAGGCCACGGTCGTTGCCGTCGGCGCCTGGCCGTTGTACAAAATCGCCGTTATCAATCTCCCAACTCCGGGGTCAGACTTTAAAGCTACACCCTATGTACTGCGCTCTACGTATGCCTGGCTCGCCCTCATTTTCCCCCTGGCCTATCTGCTCCTGCCTACCCTGCAATCTACCGTGTTGTTCGAGTTCCACGCCGTGACCCTGGCGCCTACGTTTTTTCTCTTTGCTTTTTGGGCGCTGGAACGGGGTAACCACGTCCGGTTCATCTTCTTTTTGCTGCTGGCTATGGCTTGCAAAGAGGATATGCCGCTAGTTGCGGCGATGCTGGGGTTATACGCCGGCCTGAGCCGCCGGCAGTGGCGGCTGGCCGGACTAACGATTGGCCTGAGCCTCAGCTGGTTTGTCGTTGCTTTTTTTGTAATTCAGCCGCGTTTTGCCGTAGGCGGCAATATCCAACTCGATCGCTACGCCTGGCTTGGCGACAATCCGCCGGCGATGCTAAAAACGCTCTTTAATCAACCGGGCCTGGTTTTGAACCATGTTTGGTACCGGGCCGGGCTGCCAGGCTACCTGGCGAACCTATTTTTCCCCACGGCATTTCTGGCGCTGTTCAGCCCACTTGCGCTGCTGCCGGCGCTGCCGGCGCTGGCCGTCAATATGCTCAGCGACAATCCCTTTACCTGGCGGCTGGAGGATTTTCATTACGGAGCGCCCCTGGCCCCATTTCTGTTCATCGCTTCAATTTATGGTATCAGGCGGGTTTCTCGCTGGGCTGCGAAGCGAACGGTCTCTCACAATCTCCTGGTCACTTGCCTGCTTGCCTGTCTCCTGCTAACTTTTACCATTATCTATCATTATCATCGCGGTTTCACCCCTCTGGCTCGCCCTTTTCAATGGCCCCAGGTGACCACCCATCACCGGCACTTGGAAGACGTTTTGCGGGCTGTGGCCGCCGACTCGGCGCTTTTTACTCAATCTAATCTGGCGCCCCATTTGACCCATCGTCCCACGCTTTATACTGAGTTCGCCTATTTTACCGACCCACTTTTTCCGGCGCCGGTGCCGGTCGATGATATCGTGCTCGACATAACCACTTTTGAGAATATCGGTGGCCTACACCAATTCTTGCGTCGAGAACTGCTCGACAGCGGAGATTATCGAGTCGTATCAGCGCAGGCCGGCATCGTCCGTTTGCAGCCCGCGTTCCCGGTCCCTCCTTCGTCAACCGTCCAACCCTTGGCTGCCAACTTCCGACTCCCCATGCCCTTTTATACCTTTGCTCAACCGGCCACCCCGGCCCAGTACAATCTTACGGCCGACTTCGGCGATGTCGTTCGCCTGCACGGCTACACGCTCCACTTTAACCGCCAGGAGGAAATCCAGGTTAGCCTTGATCTGGAACCGCTCCAGCCGCTAACGGATGACACAGTGCCGGTACTCTATTTACTCGACGCTTCAGGCCGGCCGATTGGAGCCACCGTTGATTTGCAGCCTGGCCTGGTCTGGCTGCCACCAAGCCGGTGGACTGCCGGCGAAACGGTCAGGGTTCGCTTTAACACGCTTCCCTGGCACACCCGTGAAATGCAGAATTATCGCCTGGCGCTGGGCCTGTTGACCGGAAATGACGCTTGGGATATCGGCCGCCGCTATAGACCGGCCATCACCCAATCTGCTCAAATAGCGCCTCGTTTCGCCGCTGACGGTACCTTGCTCGAACTGGCTCGGATTGAGCAAAGATGGCATATGCCCGCAGGGGGTCCACTGCTGCGCCGCTTCAATCTGCCCGGCCTGCCGTACCGGCACGAGGCTAACTTTGCGAATCAAATCCGGCTGCTCGGTCATTCGTTGCCCAAAATAACCAATGGCCAATCTCCGGCTCTGTCCATCAGCCTTTACTGGCAAGCCGTCAGCAGGCCGCCGCACTTGACCCGTTTTGTGCAGCTCATCGGCCCGGATGGATTGGTATACGGCCAGCACGACTCGACGCCCGAAGACGGACACTATCCAACCGATCTTTGGCAGCCCGGGGAAGTTGTTGTCGAGTCCGTAACCTTCCCCGTACAAATCGAGCGCCCTGCCGGTGTTTATTCGCTGCACGTCGGACTCTATGATCCCGATAGCGGCCGGCGCTTGAACTTAGCGGGCGGTATCGATCACGTCGAGATTGGGCTGAAAGGTTTGTAATGCAGTTTCCAAAGAGTCCCAAGAATTCCGCCAACATTTCCGGATCAGAGACTTGTCAATCATTTTGGCTGCGCTTACGCTTTTCGATGTTAAATAATGGGTGTATACTGGCTCAATTGCGTGAACGTTCTAACCGCGGCAACTTAAAATCGAAATTTGCGCTCCTACTTTGGGCCATAGTCTTGGGGCTGTTTGTGGGCTGGCGAGCCCAGAACCTGGATGCTTTTGGTCTAACCAACGATGAAGGGGCCTATTTGATGTGGACTCGACTGGCGCTCGACGGCTATCCGTTGTATGCAGAAACGCGAGCGGTCCAGCCGCCGCTCTTTTTTGAGTGGCTAGGCTTGGCCTTTCGCCTGGCGGGCTCTACGCTTGAGGTGGGGCGCTGGGCAATTCTGCTTAGCTTTGGGCTCTTGGCCGCCGGCGTAAGCGGGCTAGCTCACCGGTTTGGGGGCTGGCTGGCGGCCTTAGTGGCTCTACTCTTGCTGGGTTCGGCCCCGATTATCTTTACTCTTTCCCGTTTGGTGATGGCTGAGATTCCGGCAACAAGCTTGGCTGTTCTGTCGATCGCCTTAGTATTTCACTATTTGGATAGTGACCGAAAAGCCTGGTTGCTTGCCTCAGGATTGGCTTTGGGGTTAAGTTTGATGATTAAACTGCTTAACCCGTTTATTGCGGTGCCGGTCGGGCTGCTACTGCTATGGCGCGCGAGAAGGCCGGCCGGCGACATGGGGGGCCGGCCGTCGCTTTTAAAGGAGGCCGGCTGGTGGGGCAGTGGCGTTCTTATTCCCTTTCTCCTGGTCTGCTTGTTTTACGATCCCACGGCTATGTACGAGCAACTGATCGCCTTTCGCGGCGATTTGAGGGCGGCCATCCCGGGCTCATGGACCGAAACGTGGGGCCAATTCGGGCTGCTGCTCAGGAGCCATTGGGGCTATGTGCTGCTGGCACTGGGAGGAATTGTTGCGGCCAGCTGGCGATTTCATAAGGCGCAGCAGCATTTAGAGAAGAAAAAGGGGGCGACAGGCCAAGAAAACAAGTTTTCGTTTGCCCGGGTCCCCGACTCTCCAACGATTTTCGTATTAACCTGGGGAGTCTGGTTAATTTCCGGAACGGTGATGTTAGCCTGGCATACACCGCTGTTCTATCAGCATTTAGTAATATTACTTCCGCCGCTCATATTGCTTGGGACCGGTTTTGCAGTCGAGACTGTGAACTTGTGGCAAGCCTGCGCCCGGCGAATGCCGACCTTGGTGTATACCGAATTATTACGTCAGGGCATTCATCTCTGTCGTCCAGCAGTTGTCTCTTCTCTGATCATTGTCATCGCGATGTTAAATCTGCCCGCCATCGTCGAGGCCAATCAACAGGCAGCGGCGATTGTGACCGGCGGTCGCGAGGCGGAGGCCATAAAACTGCTTAAAGCTGTCTCGAGTCCGTATGATTTTTTGATGACAGATAGCCAACTGCTCATTTTTTTGGCCGGTCGCCGTACGCCACCGCCGCTTGGTGATGTGGCCTTGGTTGCAGTTAAGGCCGGTTGGCAAACCTCAGCCAGAATGATTGCCTTAACCCAAGAATTCCGGGCGCCGGCCGTTGCCCAATGGAGCCTGCGTCTGCCCTGGCTCCCGGAATATATTGAATGGGTTGAGGCCAACTATCTGGCCCGGCGGGTTTGGGATAATGACCATATCATCTACTTTGCCCCCCGCTTTCCCGCCGGACAGCCCCTGCCCCACGAGCGCATGGAGCGCTTGGGTGAGGCAGTGACCCTGCGGGGGTACGAGCTCGATGATGGGTCACTGCGGTTAGGGCATAACCTGAGCTTCAAAGTTTACTGGCAGACAGACAAACCGTTGGTTAAGGACTATACGGTTTTTAACCAACTGCTCGACAGCGATGGCACTTTGGTGACAGGGTGGGACAGCCAACCGCTCGGTGGTTATTTGCCGACGAGCCAATGGCCTGTCGATGAAATTGTAACCGACGTGGTACGGCTGCCCTTGCCGTCTAATTTGCCCGCCGGTGACTATGCTCTGGTTACCGGCCTTTACCGTTTGGATACGCTAGAGCGTTTGCTAACGGCGGATGGCATCGATCATATAAGCCTGACCATAATCACCCTGCCCGAATAAACGACTTGTTCATAATGCGGTTTACGGGTAAAATACTAGATATTGTGGTATAACTAGTTTAAGGTACGATATATAGTATCTAACTAATTGTTTTTAACAGAATTTAGATAGTTAAGGCATGGTCATAAATATGAAAGTAGCCCAGATTGCGAGCACATCAACCTTATTTTTGCCTGATATAGCGCGTATCACGTATTGCGTATCAGCCAAATTAGGCCCTACGCCCTACGCAATACGTCGACATCTTGGCATCTTGGCCTTGATTTGCCCGGATAACTGAATTATGACCAGTACTCAGATAGCTGTTTTCAAGGCGTTAGCGCGACTTTGCGAAATTTACTCTTTTCGCTAAGATATTGAAGGTTCACTGAACCTGATTTACTATGGCAAATATATTAACCGAAAAAACACCGGCGCGCAGCCTGGTTCGATCAAGAGCAAACGTCAATATCCAGTGGCAAAAATTTGTTGTACCCCTGGCTATATTTTTAGTTGCGCTCTTACCCCGGCTGCTCAATTCTGATGTCTTCCTGACCGCCGACGAAGATGACCAGATCATGTTTGCCCATCTTTTCCTCAAAGCGGCGCTGCAGGGCGATTGGGCGGGGGCACTCGTTTTGGGTTACCCTGGTGTGCCCACATTGGTATTAGGGGCAAGCGGGGTTGGGCTGCGTTATCTATTCCATTATATGGGCTGGTTGCCGCTGGCCTGGGTTGACGCCGATCTTTTTACCACAATTGATCAAGTCACCACGAAGTTTGGCGTGTTTGATTACCCCATGGACTTCTTGACATGGGTACACGTGCCGATGGCCGTGGTGGCGTCTGTGTGCGTCCTGGGCATCTTCCTGCTGACCCGCCGCCTGCTAGATGATCGACTCGCGCTGCTGAGCACATTAATCATTGCCTTTGATCCGTTTATTTTGGCCCACACCCGGGTCATCCATGTTGACGCGCCCCTCTCTTACTTTATGTTTCTCTCGTTCCTAGCCTTTCTGTTATTCCTGGAACGTGGAGCCTGGAAATGGCTCTTAATCTCCGGTCTTTTCGGGGGGTTGGCCGTACTAAGCAAAACGCCGGCAGCTCTTTTAGGTCCGATCTTGTTTGGCAGTGGCTTGCTGTATGCGCTTTTCCCACCGGTCGAAACCCCGCGCTGGTTACGTTGGAAACGGGTGGGATTGGCCCTGACCGGCTGGGGGTTGATCGCTCTGGCTGCATTTTTTGCCCTTTGGCCCTCGATGTGGACCCGCCCATGGTTTGCAGTGGAGTGGATAATCCGCAATGTTCAAAGTGTTAATCAAACGGCCCACCCAACCACCGGTATTTTTTGGGGAGAGCAGCAAAGCGACCAAAATCCGCTCTATTATCTTATCGTTTTTCCCTACCATCTCACCCCGTTGACCACGATCGGCATTGTGGCTAGCTTGGCTCTAATTATCGCCGGCTTGGTTGCCTGGTGGGGTGGGCGTCACCGTGTCGGACCGGTCGGCGAAGGACAGGCTTGGTTGGCGCGCGTGTTCCCCTTGGCCATGAGTTTGGTTGTGTACGTGGTGATCTTTATCGCTCCGGTTTCGGTTATTTCCCGGCGGGGCGACCGCTATATTTTGCCCGTCTTTTTTGCAGCGGCCCTGCTGTCATTATTAGCCTTGTGGTGGTTAGCATCTGTCGTAACAAGACGCCTGCCACTGCTTACGAACCAACTTCACTTGACGCCATTGATCCTGGTTGGTGGAGCTATTATTATACAGGCGGCGTTCGTCCTACTTTACCACCCCTATTACTTGGCCTACTACAACCCGGTCATAGGCGGACCCGCAACAGCACCCTACCAGGTTAATATTGGTTGGGGTGAGGGACTAGACATCGCGGCAGCCTACTTAAACGAAACAACCGGCCCGGAAAAACCTCCGGTAGCAGCCTGGTATAGTAACCAGTTTTCCCCGTTCTATCAGGGTCCAACGCTTGACCTGTCTGATCAAAGCTCGGCCCTGACCGGTGACTATACGGTCTTCTACATTAACCAGATCCAGCGTGGTTTTCCCAGCCGGGAAATCTTGACTTATTTTCAACAACGTCAGCCTCTGCACGTCGTAAACGTAGGGGGAATTGACTACGCCTGGATTTATAACGGTCCGGTAGTAAGTCAGAACCCACCAGGCCATTACGCCTTTCCGGCCGAGGCCGTCATGGCCGGCGGGGCCCGCTTAATTGGCCTGGATGTTCCACAGACCCTTATCTCGGCCGATGCCTATTCATTGCCCGAGAGCGGTGAAGAGAGGGCAATACTGCCCTCGTTAAAGTCTCGGCAGGGGTTTGTAAAGCAGCAGACAGGTTTACCGGTAACGCTCTTCTGGGAAACGCTGGCTAAAATTCACGGCGAACACAATGTTTACATCCGCCTGGTTGATGAGCAGGGCAATGTGTGGGGTCAGGTAGACCGTTTGATTCTGGCCGGTTTATGGCGGCCCGATCGCTGGCAGGGTGGTTATTTCCTGCGAGATGAGTACAGGCTGCCAGTCGATCCGGCAACCCCGCCCGGCACTTATCATTTTGAAGTGGGCATGTATGACTTTGAAACGGGTCAAAGCTATGGGGTCGCCCGAAATATCGGTGACATTACCTTAACTCCTCCAACCAGAATCCCAGACCCCATCACCGTTAAGGTTGAAAAGCCCCTCTTCATTCCCATTAATGAGACATTTACATTGGTCGGACACGATTTTTTGGATCGTCAGGCAACACCCGGAGCCGATGTTGGCGGTAAGATTTTCTGGCAGGTCACCGACGCTGTAGACAAGAACTATAAGATTGAATTTTCACTCCTGGCCCCGGACCGCAAGCAGTATATTATTGCGGATATGCCGTTGTCGCCGAAATACCCTACCTCGCAGTGGCGCAAATCTGAAGTGGTGGGTGCGGCTTATCGTTTTCGCATTCCGGCCCGGGCGCCGGCCGGAAATTACTCGGTTATGGTTGGTGTCATCGATCCAAAAACCGAGCAGCCGATTGGACCGTATACAATCTTAGGTCATTTGGATGTGACTGCGATCGAGCGCAATTTTGAGCTGCCCAAAGATGTGGTACCTATCTCTGTGTTCGTTAATGACGACATTGAATTGGTTGGCTACAAACTAATTGATCAAACCGTAAAGCCTGAGACGTCCTTCGACCTAACCCTATATTGGCACAGTTTGAGAACGGCAAAGACGAATTATACAGTTTTTGTCCACGCCATAGGCCCCGATCAGGTTATGCGCGGGCAGTGGGACAGTATGCCGGTACAAGGGTCGGTTCCGACCAGCGGCTGGCTGCCCGGAGAAATTGTGAAAGACCATTACGAGGTTCCGATGGCTAAAGACGCACCACCCTGGAAATATGACATTTTTGTTGGCATGTACGACTCTCTAAGCGGACAACGGGTGACTCTAACGAGCCAATACTCCCCAATTTCTGATAACCGGGCCTGGCTTACGCGAATTCAGGTGGTTGAAGAGTGACCGGCCGCCCCGTGCGATTTGGACATATGCTCGCCGGCACGATCTTTTGGGCGTCTTGTAATTGGTGAAGCAGTACTAAACTAATCGGCATTTTGATTTTCACCCAAGAACACCTCTTCTTTTTTTGCGTAAGAATAGGTTGTTCCTGGGTTTTTTTGTAATGAGGAACTGACCCTGAAATGAGGCCTAATCAATCACAAATTATTTTTCGATACTTTACTATCCTCGTTTTATTGTTTGGTTTCACCCTACGCGCTGATTACCTTCGCCAATCACATCCTTATGTGGACGAGTATTTTACGATTGTGGCCGCACAAGCGACTCAACAGCAAGGTTATCCACTGTTGCCTTCGGGCCTGTTTTATTCCCACGGTTTCTTATATACTTACGTTGTTGCTGCCGTCGGCTGGATAATGAATATTGCCGCAAGCTCAGCTCGTATTGTTCCGGCTGAGATGGTCTATCGTGTCCCCAATTTACTCATTAGCGCCGGCGCAATGGCTGCGTTGGCTGCCGTTACGAGACGTTGGTTTGGCGGGCAAGCAGCCTTGATCGCCTTAGCCTTGATGGCCATCTATCCCCATGGCATTGTCTGGGGTGCCAGGGTGCGTATGTACACCTTGGTTTTTCTATTAGTGCCGCTGCTGGTGTACGCCTTTTATCAAACGGCAATGTGGCCCCGGGACAAACGATGGTACGGCCTGGCCATTGTTTTGTTAGCACTTGGGCTTTTCTCACACAATTTACTGAACGTTTTTGTCCCCCTGTTGGTAGTCGGAGTTGTTCTGATAGGATGGAGGGCAAACCGGTCAATAATCAAGCAGTGGCGCTGGTGGCGGCTACCCGGGCTGTTCCTGATCGGCTTAGTGGTTGCTCTCTCTGCCTATTTGCAGAGCTTATGGTTGGTCGTTCCGGAAACCGCGTCTCAAGATCGAGGCTGGCCAGGTATCTTGGATGCGATCCTTGAACGCCTTAACCCTGTGGCAGCCATCGCGAATGATGGTAACTTAATTGATCAATTTGTCTGGAATAATCATTTTAACCTGCTGATTATTGCGCTGGTGATTTCAGGAAGCATCGGTTTCTGGCCTCTTTTTATTGCCTATCAAGGCCAAAGACCTTCTCGTCGCTACTTTTGGCCAATGATTTTTCTGTACTGGTTAATTATCGGGGGTATGGCCGAATTTATGCTTTTACTGGAACCGGGCCTCAAACAACCCCGTTATGTTGCCCCGTTTCTGCTGTTAGCTTTTATCATTTTGGGCGGCTGGACCGAACTTGCCCTGAATTGGATGTGCTGCCGGTTTAAGTGGCAAAAGGCCTGGAAACGGCAGCTGACTATCGTTTTCGTGCTGGCGCTTTTGCTCGGCCTGTGGCCTTTATCTGCCCGGCAAATACCAAAAATATTTTATGAAGGATTACCCGCCGTGGGTTATAACCGGGCCTTTCAATATGTTCAGATCAATGCTCAGCCTGATGAAGCCGTCTTGAGCCCCCTGCCCGCGGCGGCCTGGCTCTATTTGCATAACCCCAATTATTTCGCGGCGCAAAACGCAACCCAGACCTTTGTGCATGTTAACCGGCAAGGCATCTTAGCCGATCGCTGGGTCGGCGCGCCGTGGTTATATACTGCTCAGCAGCTAAAAGATGTGCTGTTGACATTTCCCCGGGTATGGCTCGTCATTGACCAACTAAGTCTTGAGAGTCAATTTAATAGTGACTGGAAACAGCTTATGCGTGACAACACTGCAGAGGTATGGGCTGAAGATGGCGTCGTCATCTATAGAGCTGAAGGTTTAATTGCCGATTTGCCGACCGTGCCTGAGACCGTACTCGATGTACAGTTAGGCAGCAACGTCAAATTAGTAGGTTACAGCCGCTCGATATCGCCCCCGGATTTGCGGTTGACCTTATTCTGGCAAGTCTTGGCTCCGCTGCCGGACGATTACACCACCTTTGTGCATGTTCGTAATCAACGGGGCGAAACGATTGCTCAGATTGATGTTCAACCTCTGGCTGGAACGTACCCCACCTCTCGCTGGAAAGTTGGCGAAACGGTGATCGATCAACTGGCAGTTCCCTTACCGGCTCATTTGTCGCCGGGGACCTACAGCTTGCTCCTCGGCTTATACCGTTGGGATACCTTGGAACGCTTGTCTGTTATCAACGACACCACTGGAGAGAATGCTGTTAAACTCGAAGCGATTGCAGTGCCTTGAATAGTCAATGAAACGTAATCCCCTGCTGCTGACCCCACTATTTTTTGCGCTGTTAACATTAATTTTAACTTATCCGCTGGCGCTGCACTTGACGACCTATGTGGCCGACACGGGCGATCCTTTACTAAACACCTGGGCCTTAAGGTGGGGGCAGCAGGCTTGGTTAAGGCCGTGGTTCTCGATCAGTGATTTGTTCGACGCTAACGCCTTTTATCCTTACCGGCACAGCCTTGGTTTTAGCGAGCATCTCCTGCTTTATGCCGCCCTAACGCTGCCGCTGCAAGCCCTGGATCTTGGACCCGTCTTCGCCCACAACGCCGCGATTATTTTTTCCCTGGCCGCGGCCGGTTGGGGGATGGCCTTGTTAGTGACTCATTGGACGGGAAGTCGTTGGGCCGGCTTAATCGCCGGCATTATTTTTGCTTTCGTTCCGGCTCGTCTAAATCACTGGGCTCATCTGCATCAACTGAGTATTCAATGGCTGCCGTTGATCATTTTGACTCTAGACCGCTGGTTAACGCGTGGCCAACGGGGTGATCTGGTATTGTTTGCCATTTTCTTAAATCTACAGCTGCTATCGACGGTCAACTATATCCCCCAAACCATCATTTTAGTCGGGCTGTTTTTGCTTTTTGGCTGGTTACGTTCCCCTGCCCGCTTTTTTTCGAAAGAAGCGGCGGCAGGCGGGCTCGTCACGCTGAGTGTAACCGTGCTGCTAAATTGGCCAATCGCCAAAATCTATTTTGATTTGAGTGAGTTGCAGGGTTTTGACCGCAGCCTGGGTGACGCCCGCATCTACGGTGCGGCGCTGATTGATTACCTTACACCGCCCCCGGAAAATATACTCTACGGTGGATGGCTTACCGCCCGGCTGGTTGACCCGGCTCGCCCCCTGGTCCCGCTTTTTATGGGCATAGTCACCCTAATTCTTGTCATTGTGGGGGGGTTGAGCATTCGATCAAAATCGAACGGGCATCGTTTGTCAGGCCGCAGATTAATTATCGCCTTTTTGTTACTACTCACCCTCTTGGTCGTTATGCTTTCCTTTGGTACCAATGAGCTGGCCCTGGGTCGAGAGCTAGCCCCAGTTACGCAGAAGATGTTGCCTTACCGCTGGTTATTTGAATATGTACCTGGCTTCAGCGGGCTGCGTATTCCCGCGCGCATGGCTATATTGGCGTTCTTTGGGCTGGCGGGTCTGGCCGGTTTCGGCGTCGCTCATTGTATTCAGCGCTTTCATCTCCCTGCGGCCGCAGCGGCAGTGGTTGCTCTCCTGATCGTCGTCGAATACTTAGCCGTGCCTCTAGCCGGAACTCACGTACCCATACACCATAATATTCCGCTTGTTTACCAATATTTGGCTGCCGGTCCGGATAAGAAAACGGTGATTGAGCTACCTTATGACCTGGCCGAAGGGGGCGCAAATGAACTTCCGCGGCTTTACTATTCATCATACGGTTGGTATGACCTTATTAACGGGGCTTCGGGGTTTAATCCGGGCGGGTTACAAGATTTGAGCCGCCAATTGCGGCAGTTTCCGGATGCAAATTCCTTTGACATCCTGGGCCAAATGGGGGTGACACATTTAGTCTTACACGCTGCTGAATTTGGGCCGGTGCCCTGGCAAGATATTTGGTCAAAATTACCAAGTTTTATGCCTGCCATTGAAAGTGTTTCACAGTTTGGCGACGATTACTTATTGGCTCTACGACCACCCCGGTGTTCGCCGCAGAGCGCATGGATTTTGGTGCAGCCCGCCCGGCTAGACGATCAGTTGGCCCTCTCCTTTACGAATAATGGGCCGGCAGCCTTCTTCGCACGCCCGCAGTCCGCCAGCCGGGTCCAAGCTGGAAACCGGGTCCGTCAATTTTTGATGCCGCTTTTTATCCCGGCCGGAGAAACACAAACCCTGGATAACGTCGTTTCTCTGCCAGAGGATTTTGGCGGCAAAGTGAAGCTTAATTTACCAAATTTGGCCTTTCAGGGCGAGGTGGCCTTAGGCGACCCATTGGTTTCTCCCACCTTGTTCGAGGATGTGGGTATGCCGGAGATGCCGCTTCATATTACATTTGGGGACGATCTGCGCTTACGGGGCTATACCTTACATTCAAAGGATGGACCAGGTTGCCGAATAGCGTCCTTACGCTTATATTGGGCTACCGGTGCGGCGAGTCCGCCTGATAATACCCGCAGTATTGTGCGTGTGGTTGACCGATTTGGACAGACTGCGGCCCATAACGTGAATTATCCCTGGAAATATCCTAGTCTGTCGACGAATGAGTTCACCGTTGACGAACATCTGCTGCCGGTTGTTGAAACGACTCCGGCCGGCCAATACGGCCTGGTCCTAGGTCTGTTTTCAGAAAATGGCCAAAGTTACCGGCCGTCAAATACGGGCACTCTCCCGGCTAACGCGGATGAAGTGCTGTTAAGCGATTTCCTTGTTCGACCCACGTCTTGGCCCGCCGACTTAACGCCAGATCCTGTTGGTACGTTTGAAAACGGTATCACGTTGTTGGGATATCAGCTTGATCAGCGGCCAAACCTTGTACCCGGTGACTGGTTACGCCTGACTCTATATTGGCGCGCCAATAGACCTGTACCCAATAAGTTGACGGTATTTACCCAGTTGGTCGACTCCAATGGTCGCGTGTGGGGCCAGTATGATAACCCTCCCCGCGCCGGTTGGTACCCTACTCCCCTGTGGCAGCCGGGTGAGATCGTCGGCGATGATTATCTAATTCAATTAGACCCCGCTGCGCCGGTGACAGCCCTAGGTTTGTTGGTGGGCTTCTATGACCCGGATACCTTGGCCCGCTTGGCTGTGGTTGACGACAATGGCCATATCTTGGGGGATCATCTGCGTCTAACCGTCTTGAATGTGATTTCAGGGGGGCGGCGGTAGGAAACATAGAAGGTAAAGTGGAAAAGAAAAAGCTTTTTCAGACGCAGCTATTCATTTTTATTTTGGTCTGTTTGACAGCCTCATTTTTTCAATTTTTCCGGATTGCACGGGTACCCCCCGGTCTCTTTCCTGACGAGGCTGCCTTTGCCATTGATGGCTTAAATGTGTTAAAAGGCCAGCTCACCCTTTATTCTGAGAACGAGGGTGGTGCCGGCGCGCTGTGGCGCTACTTATTGGCGCCTTACTTCGCCCTGTTCGGGGCATCAATCTTCACCCTGCGCGCTTTTGCCGGCGGTGTCGGGGTGCTGAGTGCCGGCATGGCTTATTTGGTCACCCGTGAGTTAACGCTGGCTCCCACCCGGCAGCCGGATCAAGTCTCCTCGGCTAAGCGACGGGTTTCTCTCGAGTTGTGGTGGCCTGAGACAATCGCTTTTATCGCGGCTCTTTTGCTAGCGGTCTCTTTCTGGCACGTGAGCCAGAGCCGGCCGGCCTTTCCCACCGTCTTAATGTTGCTGAGCCAAGATGCTGCGTTTTTCTGTCTGTGGCGGGCGTTCAGGTCGGGTCGCCGGCGCTGGTTTCTGCTTTTTGGGTTTAGCCTCGGATTAATGGCCTACGCATACTTGCCAGGTAAATTGGTTCCGGTTGTACCCTTATTCTTTTTACTGCTCCAATGGCTTATTTCCCGGCGACGAGCTTTCCTGATCACCCGCTGGCGCTCGCTGCTTATGTCAGCCGGCGTGGCCGGGCTGGTCGCCTTGCCGATGATACTTTTTGCTTTGTTAAATATTCGGATGTTGGTCGAGCGGGCGGCCTTACCCAGCGTCGCCGTGGCGCCGGTATCGCCCTGGCAAGGGCTGCTGGCAAACCTGACCGTTTTTGGCTTGTGGCCGGCGTCCTGGATTACCGGGCCTGGGCAGGCGTTCTTCCTGGGGCCACTCCTGACGCTCTGTTTTATAGTCGGCTTTGTAACCGGCCTGGTACGTTTCAGACAGCCGGCCTATTTGTTTTTGATCATCTGGTGGCTGGTTATGCTGCTTCCCGGTGCCTTAGCTCCGGAGGGTACAATTCCCCATTTACGCCGGTCTATCGGCGCGGTGACACCGACGTTTGCCTTGACTGCGCTGGGCCTGGCCATGCTGCTGTCCGCCTCGTTTTGGCTGGTACAGCAAGTAGCCCTCGCTCAGATGAGCCGGCTTGGCGCTCGAGCCAGACCTTTACCTCTTATTCTTATGCTTACGCTTGGTCTTATTTTGGTCGGCTGGACCGGCCGTGAGACGTTTCGCCGGTACTTTGTTGAGTGGGGGCCTAGCGAACAAGCCCGCTTAGATTTTCACATCTACGATCTGGAATTAGCCGACATCATGGCCCGCGAGTCGGGAGCTGATTCAGTGTATCTGCTGCCGCTCGACTCGTCAGCCGGCATCATCAATCCACTGCTCGATACGATTACTTTTGTTTACCAGGGTCGGGCAGCCTACGATTTTTTGCCCGACGACGAACGCACATTGTTGGCCCGATTGTCCGAATTAACGACCGGCAAACAGATTGTCCGGCTGTTGACTTGGAAGGTAACCAAGCATACCGGCGCCGACCCGAAAGCGGTGGCTGCTTACTACCTGGAAAAATGGGGGCGCCGGGTAAGCCAAGAGTCCCACCAATACTTCAATATCGATACCTATCAACTGTACAAGACGCCCAATGCGTTTTCGCCGACCGAGTTGTTCCCCATTGAAATAGATTTTGAAAGTCAATTGGAATTGACCGGCTACGCTTTCGATAGCGAGCATTCGCCCCACGAGAACTCGGTTTGGCTTGAAAGTGCCCCCGGTGAACAGCCGGACGGGCCGGTCATCCGGGCCGGTAATCGTCTTTGGGTAGAGCTGACCTGGCGTAAGATCGGTGCAACGCCGGCTGATTTTCAGGTTGGCCTTTGGCTGGAAGACCGGGCTGGGCACCTTGTGGTCCAGGTAGATAAGCTGCTGATGGGCAATTTAGGACATTACAAAACGAGCGCCTGGCCGATGGGGGCAGAAGAGCGAGATTATTACCTGCTGCCGGTAGATCCGGCCACCTTGCCAGGTACGTATCGCCTAAAAGCCATTCTCTACGAGCGAGAAACAGCGCGGCGTTTAGGTCCGGACTGGCCCGAAGTTGGCCCAGACCTGGCCGTGATCCTGGGAGAGGTTACCGTAGCCCCGCCTCTCTCACCCGTCGACCCGGCGGCCTTACCTATCTCGGAGCGCCTGGATCTTGATTTAGGAGAGGGGTTACGGCTGCTTGGGCTTGACCGTGGTCTCGCAGACGGTTTACGGCCGGGGGACCCCTTGACTCTCGGCTTATGGTGGCAAACCGAGCAGTCGCTATCACAGGATTTGACCCTGGCCATGAGCCTACGGCGAGGGCAGGAAGTTTGGCCGTTGAGTGTCGCTGATCCGTTGGGCGGAATAGACTATCCAACCGGCAAGTGGCCGGGCGACACGGTAGTGCGGACCTTTGCCGACGGACGACTTCCGGCAAATATAGCGGCCGGAGAATATGATCTGGCCATTAGCGTGTTAAATACTGAGGGTACTGCAAGGCTCGTTGAAGGCTCCTTGGGCACGGTGCGGGTTGCCGGACGTTCGCGCAGCTTCGAGATACCGCCGATAACCCACCAGGTTGGGGCCAATTTTGGTCGTGAGATAACATTGCTGGGCTACGATCTCGATCTCACATCGGTGGCGACCGGGAATCCGGCACAGCTGACTCTATATTGGCAGGCCCAATCCGAGCTGACTACGGCCTATCAGGTCTTCGTCCATTTTCTGGATGAGTCGGGCAAAATTGTGATGCAGGTGGATCGCGAACCCCAAGCAGGTGAGGCGCCAACGACAAGCTGGCTGCCTGATGAGGTCGTGGCCGATCGCTTCGAGGTACCCCGCCATGAAAATCTATTGCATGTAACCCATATGGCGATTGGCTTATACGACCTGGTCAGCGGCCAGCGCTTACCGCTGGTCAATCAACCAGCCGATCAAGAAGACGGCGCGGTGATCATTTCGGTAAAATGATCCGCTTTACCGTTCAACAACCTCCACATCCCCTAACCACAAAAAATCATCGCCGGGTTGGCCGGTACCACCGGTTATTTTGAGACGCTCCAGGGTTTCGGCGTGATATAGGCCAATAATCAGCGGGTAGTGACCTGGGGGCGTGGCCGGGTCGATGGGGATTCGAAATTGGCCCTGACTGTGCTGTCCCTCGCGCCAAATTGACGTAGGCAGACGGCATGCCGGATTGTCATCCTGCTGCCCCCACAAATTAGGGCCATCCGTTACGTGCACGAAAGCTCGGTAATCATCACCCGGCGGGGCCCAAGCTGCCCAATAAAGGTTAAGATTCAGCGTTTGGCCGGGCGCAACGGTCGGCATGGCCAGGTCATAGCCTTGAAAGTAAATGGCCGGGCCAAACTGCGTTCCAACCCGGTGGCTCGGTTCGGTTTGTTGGACAAATTGGCCGGATGTTGCCCGCTGATCGAAATCGTCTGCCAACGTTTCGAGGGCGTAAATTGTGGGTGCCCCCGCCGAGGCGGCCCCGGCGGAAAAAATGCGGAGTCGCAGCTCCTGCTCACGCAGTATCTGGGCAACTTCGCTATATTGATTAGGCTTGATCGCCGACGTGTCGAGGCCGGCGATGCGCACAAATAATTGTGCCGGCGTATCATAGCACGAACGGGCCTGGCCGTAGTTGTACCAGATCGGGATAATGAAATCTTCGTTAACACTGCGAAAGTCGCCGGGGAACTGCGCCTGCGCGCGCAGCGCCCCGATTGCCTTCCAGCCCTCTCGTTTCGGATAGCCAAAATATTCGCGCTCTCCGGGCAAGTCGTCGTAGATTAGCTCCCAGAGCGAATTGTTCCAGTAACTACGCAGCCGGTTTAAAGACGACTCGGTTTGCAGGAAAATGGTTGCAGTGTATGTGATCACAAGTAGCACCAGCAGAATACCGCCGCCCAATACGAGTGAGCGCCAGGCGACAGACAGGGTAGAGTTAGCCGGAACGGAAGTTTGTTGTTCTGGGGCCAATCTTCCGCCTAGCCGGTACCCAAGGGGCAGGAGGCCTCCCAATTGCGCCAGTCCGGCCCCGGCCAGCAGTACGGCTCCCGGATAAATAATGTAAAAATGCGTCCGCGGATCGTCCACAAAGAAAACGTAACCGATGAGCGCGGCTCCGAAGAGTAGCCAGGCTGCTCGTGCTTCCCGGCCGCCAAATCGCCAAAAGCCAAGCACGCCAAAAGCCAGCCAGGGCCCGACAGCCAGGCTCAATTGACCGGTGCGCCACAGGTCTGGCAGCCAACCCGTTGTTGCCATCAATAACCCCAGCCCGACTATTCCCCCTCGCCATCTACGAGTGAGAACTCGGCTTTGAGATATTACCAGGCCGAGCAAACCTACGCTTAACAACGGCAGGTAGAAGCGTGAACTGTAGGCTTTATCCAGCCGCTGCAACAAATTCAAGTTATTGTAAAGCAAGCCAGGTCTTACCCGCGACTCGGATAAGTACACCACCGTATTACGAAATTCAGGGTCAAAGACATAAGGAATGTAGAAGGAGGCCAGAAGCCCAAAAAATAGAACCAGAGCCAGAACTATCGCCAACAGGTGGCGGCCCAGCGGTGCTAAAGAGACCATCGACGTGCTCCGCTGCTTCGCCCCTTCTTTGCTTAGGCTCAACCAGGCCAAATAGCCTGCCGGCGGTAATAACATTATGGC